>NZ_JBMRCP010000071.1:0-37428 GCF_057350545.1 Pseudolysinimonas sp.
ACGCACCTCGACGCCGGCGCGCTCACGGGACAGACCACCCGGGCCGAGGGCCGAGAGACGCCGCTTGCGCGTCAGGCCCGCGAGCGGGTTGTTCTGGTCCATGAACTGCGACAGCTGCGAGGTTCCGAAGAACTCCTTGATCGCGGCGACGACGGGGCGCACGTTGATCAGGGTCTGCGGCGTGATGGCCTCGATGTCCTGCGTGGTCATGCGCTCGCGCACGACGCGCTCCATGCGGGACAGACCGGTGCGCACCTGGTTCTGGATGAGCTCGCCGACCGCGCGGATGCGACGGTTGCCGAAGTGGTCGATGTCGTCGACGTCGAGGCGCAGCTCCACCTTCTTGCCGTCGCGGACGCCCGGGAGGGTCGTCTGCTCGGCGTGCAGCGCGACGAGGTACTTGATGGTCGCGATGATGTCCTCGAGGGTCAGCACCGAGTCCTTCAGGCCCGCGTCGACGCCCAGCTTGCGGTTGAGCTTGTAACGGCCCACCTTCGCGAGGTCGTAGCGCTTCGGGTTGAAGTAGAAGTTGTCGAGCAGCGCGCGCGCGGCCTCGGCGGCGACCTGCTCGCCCGGACGCAGCTTGCGGTAGATGTCCTTGAGCGCCTCCTCCTTGGTGAGGATGGCGTCCTTCTCGAGCGTCGCGGCGATCGACTCGTAGCCGGGGAAGGCCGCGAGGGTCTCTTCGCTCGTCATGCCGAGCGCCTTGAGGAACACGGTGACCGACTGCTTGCGCTTGCGGTCGATGCGCACGCCGACCTGGTCGCGCTTGTCGATCTCGAACTCGAGCCACGCACCGCGGCTCGGGATGACGCGGGCCGAGTAGATGTCCTTGTCGGACGTCTTGTCGTTCTGGCGCTCGAAGTAGACGCCCGGGCTGCGGACGAGCTGCGAGACGACGACACGCTCGGTGCCGTTGATGATGAAGGTGCCCTTCTCGGTCATGAGCGGGAAGTCGCCCATGAAGACCGTCTGGGTCTTGATCTCGCCCGTCATGTGGTTCATGAACTCGGCGTTGACGTAGAGCGGGGCGGCGAAGGTCTTGCCGCGCTCCTTGCACTCGTCGATGGAGTACTTGGGCTCCTCGAGCTCGGGAGCGGAGAACGACAGCTGCATCGTCTCCCCGAGGTCTTCGATCGGCGAGATCTCCTCGAAGATCTCGTCGAGGCCCGTGGTGTCGGGGACGCCCGCGTCGCCGGAGGCCTTGGCGGCCTCCACGCGCTTCTTCCAGGCGTCGTTGCCGACCAGCCAGTCGAAGCTCTCCGTCTGGAGCGCGAGGAGGTCCGGCACCGTGAGGGTGTCGGTGATCTTCGCAAAGGAGAGCCGCGATGCGGTGCGGCCGGTGATGGTGGACTTCTTAGACGTGCGCGCAGCAGCCAAGGGAACAACCTCCGTGAAGCCCGTCGGCTTCAGTGTTCTCGGTCGGTGGGAAGGAGGCCCGGAAAACACATCAAGCCGACCGCAATATGACGGCGAAGGTGAGGGGGCGCAAGGATCAACTATAGGACGCAACTCGGTGACACGTCTAGCTATTCCTTGACTTTCTCCCTGCGAGGGGTCTATAAGCCGCGTCGGCGTCCCCGTGGACCGCTCACGGAGCCGGGGCGGAGCAGGATGGTGGGATGCCGGACATCGCACGCGCGGAGCTCGAGAGCGGACTCGAGGCCGTCCTCCGCGAAGACCCCTTCACGCCGGGCAGCTTCCAGCTCGTCGTCGACGGGACGCCCCAGTCGCACGTGAATCCCGACCGTCCGACCGACCTCTTCTTCGAGTACGTCAACCGCATGGGGCATGTCATCGACCAGCTCCCGGCGGGGCCGCTCACGGCACTGCACCTGGGCGCCGGCGCGCTCACGCTCCCCCGGTACGTCGAGGCGACCCGGCCCGGGTCGCGACAGCAGGGGCTCGAGCTCGAGCGCGGCCTCGTCGACCTCGTGCGCGAGCATCTGCCGTGGTCGAAGTCGGCGGCCATCCGGGTGCGGTACGGGGACGCCCGCGAGACGCTCGCGAAGCTGCCGGCCGCTCTGAAGGGGACGGTCGACCTGGCGATCGTCGACATCTTCGGCGGTGCGCGCATCCCGGCCCACGTCACGAGCGCGGAGTTCTACGCCGAAGTCGCGGCGTACCTCGCCCCGGAGGGCGTGATGCTGGTCAACGTCGCGGACGGGGGCACGCTCGCGTTCGCGCGGGGCCAGGCGTCGACGGTCGGCTACGTCTTCGCGGATACGGCGCTGCTCGCCGAGTCGGCGGTGCTCAAGGGTCGGCGGTACGGCAACTTCGTGCTCGTCGCGTCGAAGGCCGCGCTCCCCCTCGAGTGGATCCCGCGCCTGCTGCTCGGCGGACCGCATCCGGCGAGCGTCGTGCGCGGTCGTGAGCTCACCGACTGGATCGCCGGTGCCGCGATCGTGACCGATCAGTCCTCCACACCGTCGCCGCCCCCGGCGCGCAGCATCTTCCAGGTCCGTTCCAGCCGCGACGGCGGCCGTCGGACGTAGGGTCGGGGCATGCGCCGCTCCCCCCTCCTCGCCGCCGCCGTCGGCGTGATGGCCCTCGGCCTCGCGGGCTGCGGTCAGGCGAACCCGCAGACCTCGCCCGGCACGGCGGCGCCGACCCCGTCCGAGACGGTGTCGCAGGTGCAGCCCTCGGGTACGCCGGAGGTCGTTCTCACGGGTCTCGGCCTGCCGTGGTCGATCGCGCGACTCGACGACGGCGAGACGCTCATCTCGCAGCGCGACGACGCGCGCATCCTGAGCCTCGACGACGAGGGCGACGTGCGCGAGGTCGGCACGGTACCGAACGTGCGGCACGGGGGCGAAGGCGGGCTGCTCGGGCTCGCGACGCTCGAGACCGACGACGAGGTGTGGGTCTACGCGTTCCACACGAGCGCCGACGACAACCGCATCGTGCGGCTGCCCTACCGCGACGGGGCACTCGGCGAACCGGAGGTCGTGCTCGCGGGCATCGCGCGCGCGGGCAACCACAACGGCGGCCGCATCGCCTTCGGCCCCGACGGAATGCTCTACGCGACGACGGGTGACGCCGCGATGCCCGACGTCTCGCAAGACCCGACGTCGCTCAACGGCAAGATCCTCCGCATGACGCCGGAGGGCGGGGCCCCCGACGACAACCCGACGCCCGGCTCGCTCGTCTACTCCCTCGGCCACCGCAACCCGCAGGGCATCGCGTGGGACGACGAAGGCCAGCTGTGGGCCGCCGAGTTCGGTCAGAACACGTGGGACGAGTTCAACCGCATCGACGCCGGAGCCAACTACGGGTGGCCGGTCGTCGAGGGGCAGGGCGGTGTCGAGGGCTACGTCGACCCCATCCTCCAGTGGTCGACGTCCGAGGCGAGCCCGAGCGGCCTCGCGTATGTCGACGGCACGTTCTTCCTCGCGGCGCTCCGCGGCGAGCGGGTGTGGGCGATCTACGTCGACGACGCCGGTCAGGCGAGTGCGAGCCCCTGGTTCGTCGGCGAGTTCGGCCGCATCCGGGATGTCGCGGCCGGCCCCGACGGGTCACTGTGGTTCCTCACGAGCAACACCGGCGGCAACGGTTCGCCCCGCGACGGCGACGACAAGCTCCTGCAGGTCGATCTCGTCCCCCTGGCGGAGGGCTAGGTGGCAGAACTCGACCGCGTCCGCCGGTGGGCGGATGCCCTCATCGCCCTGCATCTCGACGACTCCTGGACGTTCGGCTTCGACCACGCGCGCACCCGCGCCGGGCTCTGCGACTACCGCGCGAAGCGCATCACCGTGTCGCGCCACCTCGCGGCGCGCTACGACGACGACGAGATCCATCAGGTGCTGCTGCACGAGGTGGCGCACGCGCTCGCAGGCCCGGGAGCGGGGCACGGGCCACGCTGGAAGAAGACGGCGCGCGACCTCGGCTACGAGGGGAAGCGGCTGCACGGGGGCGCGATCGCCGACGATCTCGCCACCTGGATCGGCGAGTGCCCGAACGGTCACGTGCACTACCGCTACCGCAAGCCGACGCGGCAGCTCTCCTGCGCGAAGTGCTCCCGACGGTTCGACCCGGGATTCGCTATCGCGTGGCGTCACCGCGATGACGGCAGTAACCGGCAGACTCAGTTACATGAGGGATTGCTGAATGAGCGCCGGACAGTGGCTGATCGCCCCTGAGGGCGTGACGTGGTTCTTCGACGCCGGTGCCCCGAGCCTCGACTTCGCGGCCGCACCCGAGCCGGTGCATGCGCGCGACCTGGGTGAGTGGCTCGCGGGGCGCTTCGAGCGGCTCGAGGCGGCCGAAGCGACCGAGCGCGATCTGACCGATGCGCTCGCCCTGCGGGCCGCCATCGAACGACTCTCCGTGGCGGCGGCCGATCGGCAGCCGCTCGACCCTGACGACGTCGACACGATCAACCTGTTCGGAGCCACGCCCGACGTCCCGCCCACGCTCGCGGGTGGGCGACGCCAGGCCGGTGCCGGACGACTCCGCATCGGACAGGCACTGTCGAGCCTCGCCCGCGACGCGATCTCGATCCTGTCCGTCGAGCCCGAGCGCATCCGTCGCTGCGACGCCGACGACTGCCGCCGGGTCTTCCGCGACGAGTCGCGCACGGCGAATCGCCGCTGGTGCTCGATGCAACGCTGCGGCAACCGCGCGAAGGTGCGGGCGCATCGCGCCAGGGCTGCCGGGCGCGCCCTCGTCGGTTGAGGGTTTCGAGACGCGTCCGCCTCCGGCGGGCGCTCCTCAACCCGCGGTGAGTCGCGACTCCCGGGCCGAGACGGAGGCGTTGACGAGATGATGCGTCGCGTTGCGCAGCCCCGTGTAGGCGGCCGCCGCGGCGGCGGCTTCCGGCGACTGGTGGTCGGTCCCCAGCTCCGCGATCGCATCGATCACCGCGCCCGCCCCGAGCAGGTCCTCGACGGCGAAGCGGAGCGACCGATCGGGCTGCGTCGCCCCCGCGGCGACCACGGCGATACGGAACCTCCCCCCGAGACGCTCCTGTTCGGCGAGACACCAGCGGGCGAACTCCTCCGCCTCGGCGAGCGTCGTGACCCTGGCCCCCTCCGGCACCGGTTCGGCCCCGAGCTCGTCGACCCAGGCGACGACGTCCGCGTCGACCGCCACGGCCGCGGCTCCCGAGGCTCCCCACTCGAAGCGCACCTGGTAGTCGGTCTGGCTGCGGGGCGAGGGCGTTGCGGTCACCCGACGAGGGTATCGGCGCCCATCTCCCCCGCGATGACGGCGAAGTCATGCGGCGTCAACTCGAGGGTTCCGCGGCGCATGAGCCACCCCCAGTTCGGCGCCGACCGGGTGAGTTCGAGCACCGGCAACAGCGGCGCGATCGGCGCCTCCGCCGCGCCGTCGAGGTACTCGACTCGCCGCCGCCACGGCCGCACGTCGCCGCGCGCCGCCATCGACACGGCGGCCGCCTGCCACGGTTCGCCGTCGGCGACGCGGCCGATCGCCGTGAACGCCTGCAGCGCGCGCCCCGCCGGGTAGAGGTCTCTCGGCGAGTAGTAGACGAGGCCGTCGCCGGGAGCGAGGCGCACGATCGCCGCGCGCGAGCCGTGGTTCAGCTGCGCGATCCCCTGGTCGACCCCGCGGCGCACGTGGTCGCGATGCACGACCCCGAGCCAGTACCTCATGCCCGAAGTCTGGACCCGACGGGTGACACCACCGCAGACTGGCATCATGCGGGTCACACTGCGCCTCGAGCTCGACGCCTATCCGGAGACCGTGTGGGCGATGCTGCACGATCCACTCGCCCTCGGCGCCGTCGTCGCGCCGCTCATGGAGATCGAACCCGTCGGCCACCGGCGCTTCCCGCCGACCTGGACCTCGGGCGATCACCTCGTGCGCCTCCGGCTGTTCGGCCTGCTCCCCCTCGGCGACCAGCGCATCCGGCTGTCGACCTCGCGGAAGGACGACGCGCGCATCCTCGAAGACTCCGGCGGGCCCGTCTCGGGCGTGCTCGGCCTCGTCACGGGCTGGCGCCATCGGATGGCCGTGTCACCACTGCCGGGCGGCGGCACCCTCTACCGTGACCGCCTCGACGTGTCGGCCGGCATCCTCACCCCCGCCGTCTGGCTCGGGCTCTGGCTGCTCTGGCAGTACAGGGCTCTCGGGATCCGTCGCGTCGTGGCGCGTCGTCCGGGCCTCGGCTGAGCGCGCGCCTCCGACTCCGCCCCGCCTGCCTGGGACGAGGCGGCGGGACGGAGTCTCCCGGGGCGAGGCGGGACGCGTCGCCCTAGGCCCGGCGCCCGCGCAGCACGTGACGTGCACGTCGGCGGAGGGTCGAGAGGATGCCGCCCACCACGAGCAGGGTGAGCGCGGTCTGGAAGGCGAGCAGCGGCGAGGCACCCGTGGCGGCGAGCGTCGTCAGGATGACCGCCGAGTCCTGCAGCGCGAGTGTCGTGAGCTGGCCGCCACCGCCGCCGCGTTGGGCCAGCGTCGGGAGCTCGAACGCCGTGACCTTCGCGGTGTTGACGACGGCGCCGGCGGGGGCGGTCGGGCTCAGTTGCACCTCGAGCAGCACATCGGGCGTGCGTTGGTTCGCGCCCAGGTCGCGGTCGAGCTCGCACGTGATGGTGCCGCCGAAGCCGCTCGGCAGACGGTCGTCGACCACGCAGTCGACCCATTCGGGGTCGCCGGCTTTCGTCGCCGCCGTCGGCGTCACCGAGATGATGCGCAGCACATCGGGCACGTCGTCGATGAGGATGAGCCCCGTCACGCCTCCGCGGCCGTGGTTGCCGATCTCCATCGTGTAGGTGAAGACGTCACCGGGCGCGAGGTTGCGCACCGAGGCGGTCTTCGACATCCACAGGTCGCTCGCGAGGTCGCCGGGGGTCTCGGCGCACGAGGACGTGGGCGGCGGGTAGGCGATCGCGACCTCGGTGGCCGGATTGATGACGAACTCCACGGACGCGCCCGAGCGCAGGGCGTGGGTCGGCAGCGTCGGGTCGAGGACGAGGTTCTCCCAGTCGGGGGTCTCCCCCGGCGCGGCGGGACGCCAGCCCGGCCACGCGATGCCGTCGCCATTCGCATCGACGGCCGCGCCCGGGAACAGCAGCCGGCCGGTGATCGTTCCGTCGACGTCGATCTCGATGTCGTCGGTGTGGATGACGGTGCCGTCGGCGGCGAGCCAGTTGACGTGCATCGTGCGGCCCGACACGTCGAGGTTGCGCGCCTCGACCGTGTACTCGAGCCACGGCGCATCCTGAACGCAGGCGGTGGACGCGGTCACGTCGAGCCACTTCACGGGGGTCGACACGGTGTCGTCGTCGCCCGCCACGACGACGGTCTCCGAACTCACGACAGCCGTGTTGAGAACGGTGTCGCGTGCGACCTCGGAACGCAGCGTCGCCGTGTACGCGATCACCGGCGCCGTCGCGCCGACCCCCAGGTCGCCGAGGATGACGCATTCGAGAGTCGCGCCGTAGCCGTCGCGGTCCTGGTCGGTGACGTTGCACATCCAGTCGGGGGCGGTCACCGACGCCGGGTCGATCATGAGGTCGGCGTCGAGCTCGTCGATGACGGTCACCCCGCCCGCGCTCACGGCGCCGACGTTCGCGACGGCGATCGAGTAGTGCAGCACGTCGCCGCCCTCGACGAGGGTCTCGTCGACCGTCTTCTCGACGTCGAGCTCGCCCGTGAGGAATGTGTTGGTCACGGTCACCACCGCGGCACCCGAAGCTGAGGCGGGGATGACGACGGTGCCGTCGGACGGGTCCGTCTCGCTCTCGATGGCGAGGCCGGCATCCGTTTCGGTCACCGTGCAGGACGCACCCTGCAGGATTCCGTCGACGGTCGCCGTGTACCCGTTGGCGTCGGAGAGGGTCTGCGTCGCGTCGCCGAGCAGGTCGAGTGGCATCCAGGTGCCGTCGCGGTCGATGCCGCACTCGATCTCGACGACGAACGGCCCCTCGGCGAACTCCTCGGCGCCGGCCGCGATGTCGAACGCCTTGTCGATACGCAGCGATCCCGTCGCGAAGTGGTTCTCGATCTCGACGACGCTCTCGCCGCTCGCCGGGACGTAGCGGGGCGACGGTGCCGACACCGAGTGGTGCGTCGCCGCACCCGTCTTCGTCTCGCTCACGGTGCAGTCGGCCCCCGCGATGAGACCGGTGACCTCGGCCGAGTAGCCGTTGTCCGAGGTGAGCTCGACGAGCCCGGAGTCGGGCAGCGGGATGACGAGGTCACTCTCGCCGGGACGGTCCCACGTGCAGGTGACCTGAGCCTCGAACGGACCCGCGCCGTAGCGCTCCGAGGCGCCCGTGACGGTCTTGTCGACGCGCAGCGTGCCGACGTCGAAGCGGTTGGTGAGCACGGTGTCCGTGGTGCCGGACGCGATCGTGACCGAACGATCGGCCGCCTGCACGGTCGCGCCGCCGGCATCCGTCTCGGTGATGTCGCAGACCGTGCCGACGGGGAACCGCGGCGTGAGCGTCTCGGTGTCGCCGTCGGTGAGCGTGAACGAGCCGTCGAAGAGGGTCTGGCCGTCGTAGCCGCACTCGACGGCGACCTCGAACTCGGCGTCGCCGTACTCGGCGGCACCCGTGACGTCCTTCGTGACCGAGAGGAAGCCGCTCGCGTAGGTGTTGGTCACCGTCGCCGTGTACGACGCGGCGGTGCCGAGGGTGATCGTCGCCGGGGCGTTCTCGGCGACCGTCGTGGTGCCGCCGGCGCCGACGCGCACGCCGATGCTCGTGGCGCCGTCGGAGTCGGACTCGCGGAGGGAGCAGCGCGCCGTGACCGGCAGGCCGGTGATCGTGTGCGACTCGGCGTCGGCGAGCGTGAACGCGGCGTCGCCGGCGGCGAGGGTCACCGGCAGGGTCGTCGTGCCGTTGTTCACGGAGCACGCGAGGGTGAAGTCGAACGGGCCGAACTCGCCGACGGTCGCGCTCGTCGAGACGGCCTTCGTGATCGTGAGGTCGGTCGTGCCGTAGCTGTTCGTGATCGTCGCCTGGTGCGCGACGGGAACGGGCGCCGCCGATCCGGCGGCCGTGTCGATCGTCACGACGGCGCGCGGGATTCCCGACGAGGCCGCCGGGCTGTAGGCGACGCTCGACATGCCGGTCGTCGTCTCGGTCACCGAGCAGTCGGCGCCGAGCGGGATGCCGTCGAGACGCGCCGTGTACGGAGTCGCGTTGACGGCGGCGAGGGTCAGCGCCCCCGCGGACGGCAGCACGACGTTCGCGCCGGCGATCGTGCAGGCCGCGGTCGCGGAGTAGGACGTCGGGGCGAAGGCGGCCGTCGCTCCCGTGATCGCCTTCGCGACCTGGAGCGGACCCACCGCGAGCTGCACGCCTGCGCGGACAGGCTCGACGTTGCGCTGCGTGTAGCCGTCGGGGAACTGTGCCGAGACGCCGAAGCTGTTCCACGCGCGCTGCGTGCCGAGCGGCACCGTCACGGGAGCGAGGCCGTCTCCGGCCGAGGTCGTCGGGGCGTTGACGGTGCGGTAGGTGACGGCGACGGTCGCGGCCGGCGGCAGCTCGCCGCCGGGGAAGGTGTACTGCACGCGGATGGCGCGCACCGAGGCGTAGCTCGACGTCGGGAAGGTCGCACCGTCGACCCAGGTGGCGGTGGTGCACGTGGGGTTCGACCCGAAGGACGGGCAGGGGTTCGCGGTCGTCGTCACCTGCCAGGCGATCGTCGTGCCGGCCGACAGGGCGTCGGTCGCGAGCTGCACGTCGCCCGCGAACACCGGGCGGTAGGTCGAGCCGCGCGACGTGCCCGACGCGAGGTAGGTGTCGCCCGAGCGCGGCAGCACATCGACGACGGTGGCGCTCAGCGACGGGACGTTGCCGCCGTTGGTGTACTGCAGCTTCCAGAGGTCGGTGCCGCCGATCCGCGTGCCTGCGGCACACGGGTTGCGGTAGAAGCCCTGGATGTCGGCGACGCAGGTCGCAGCGGCATTGTTGACGTTGAGCGCGCCCGTCGTCGAGACGGTGCCCGCGCCGACGTCACCCTTGACGCCCTTGAACGACGAGATCGCCGAGGCCGAGATGGTCGTCACATCGTTGCTCGTGCGGCACCCGGTCGCACCGACGGTCGAGACGCCCTCGCCGTTGCCCGACGTGTTGGTGCACCCGGAGAGCGTGCGGTCGCTCGTGAACGTCATGCGGTTGACGACGTCGCCATACGAGGCCGGGAGCCCGGGAGCGACCTGCAGCGGGATGACGATCGTGTACTTCTCGCCCGGCGCGAGGCGCGAGCCGTTCGGCCAGGTGAACGTGATGTTCCGCCCGGTCGGGTCGTAGACCCACTGCACGCCCGTGACGGGCAGGATGCCGCCGGTCGAGGTCGTGTAGGTGACCTCGCTCGTGGGGTCGAAGAGGAGCGGACCGCCGGCGGTGAGTCCGACATCCACCGGGAGCTGGTCGACGACGACGGGGTTGTCGAGGTAGCCGGTGCCGGTGTTGGTCATGATGAGCGAGAAGTCGACGGCCTCACCGGCCGGCGTGGTCTTGCTCGGGGTGCGCTTCTCGACGTCGACGCGGAACGTGCCCGGGTCGAGCGTGAACGACCGACTCGCCGACGCGGTCGCGACGGGCAACGACGGGTGGGTCGAGGTGCCGCTCACGTCGTTGACGACGGTCGACGGGAACGGGATGGCGGCGCCGTCGGCAAGGAACGCCGTGCGCACGCGGGCGACGAACACGATCGAGGTGTTCCACGCCGCAGCCGGAGCCGTCACCGAGAACAGGGAGTTGTCGGCCTTCCGGTAGGTCACGCGGAGTCCGGTCACCTGGGAGTTGGTGATGCCCGCCGGCAGCGACGGCGAGCTCGCGACCTCGGTGCCCTCCGTCCACGTGCTCGAGCCGTTCAGCTGCACGTCGACGCGCACCCGGTTCGCTCCCGAGGGCATCGAGACCGAGGTGAGCGACCGCAGCTCGAACGTGTTCCAGAAGTCGGCGTCGACGTCTTCCACGACCACCTGGCGGGTCGACGCGGTCGAGCTGCCCTGGTTGGCCGTGATCGTCACCGACGTGTTGATCGCGCGGTTCGCCTCGAGGATGCTCGTGACGGTCGCCGACTTCGAGAGCGACATCGCGATGCTCGAGTCGACGAGCGTGAGGGTCTGGCTCGCCGACGTGTAGGCGGCGGTGTCGACGAGCACGCCGTCCCAGACCTGTCCGAAGGCGGAGTTGACGACGGTCGCCGGAGCCGTGGCCGCACCGCCGCTGCGGAGCGTCGCGCGCAGCCGGGTCTCGAGCGTCAGGGTCGCCGTCGCGCCGCTCGCGATCGTGCCGCCGTCGGCCGAGGCCCCGGCGAAGAGCGCGCTCACGCCGACGACGTCCACGAGAGCGGCCTCGTTGTATCCCGCCGCCGTGGCGAGAGAGACGGTCGAGTTCGTGCCGTCGGCGAACCACAGTGTGACCGTCGAGGCGGCGGTGTCGATGCCCGAGCTGCCGCTCAGCGTGTAGTTGAGGTCACGGATCGTGAGGTACTGGAAGGGGCTGGTCGCCGGGTCCCACGCGCGCCCGTCGTAGGGGTTCACGGTCCAGCCGTTGACGCCCCCGTCGGTCGGGTGGGCGCACGTCGACACGGTCGCCGTGGTGCACGGCATCTGGTCGGTGACCCGCAGGTACCAGGCACGAGCCGCGGAGGTGTTGGTCGCGACCATCGTGTACTGCACGGTCGGGTACGACCCGGTCGCGACATCCCCCGGAACCGGGATCGGCACGGTGCTCGAGATGTTCGAGCCTCCCGTGTTCTTCGCCTGCTGCGCCTTCGTGAGCGTGAGGCCCGGCACGGGGTCGAGCACGAGGATGCTGGACGCGTCGGTCGCCGAGGCGGCGTCGGCATCCATCCGGGCGGTGTTGCTCACCGAGCCGTTCGCGCCGTCGTTGAAGGCACGATCGCCGGTGACCCAGGGGTCGGACGGATCGGCGAGCGCCGCGGTGTCGCGCACGCGGTTGCGGAGCTGGAAGACCAGGTCGAGGGAGCGGGTGTCGGGTCCGGAGGCGACGCCCGAGCCGACGGGCGGTGCGAGCGGGTCACTCGTGCGCGCGGCGGCGTACTCCTCGAACGTGATCCTCACGCCCAGGGTGTCGGCGCGCTGCGCCGTCGACAGGGTGTAGCCGGGGAAGGCACCGCGGCAGGCGGAGGCCGTCGCGCACGCGCTCGAGAAGACCGACACCCACGAGTCGGTCGTGTCGCTGTAGAGCTCGACGTCGGTGACCTGGTCGTAGCGCAGGAGCGCATCCATGCCGCTCGTGATCGCCGGGATGCGCACGAGGTCGAAGGTCTGGAACACCGAACCGCCGACGGGAGCCGTCGGGTCGGCCGGATCGGTGAGGGTGACCTCGTCGTAGCCGCTGATCTCGACACCCCAGGCGAGCCGCACGGTACGGGACTGCCCGGACTGCGAGCTCACCGTCGCGGAGCCCGACACGGGCACCCAGGTCTTGTCGAACATGAGGCCGCCGCCACCGCCGGACGGGATGGTCTTGATCGTGCCCGACGCGCTCGCCGACGCGGAGTCGCTGACCGGGAGTCCGCCGTCGAGCACGACGTCGCCCACGGCGTCGACCGTCGCGGTGTTGAGGTAGGTGACATCGACGCCTTCGGTCGATGTCGGATCGGCCGTGCCGCGCACCGTGCCGCGGGCGGTGAACGCGACGTTGGCCTGCATCGTCGTGCCCTGGGCGAAGCCGTCGTCGCGCGTGAAGGTGAAACGCAGGCCGACGAGGTCGTCGCCGTCGACCAGCGCGGCCTGATGGATCACGGCGCTGCCGCCGGCGACGATCTCATCGATCCCGACCCAGGTCGTGCCGTCGGTCGTGCCCTCGATGACGAGCGTCGCACCGGCCGGCACCTGGGTCGGGGCGATCGCGACGGCGTCGAAGCCGCGCCAGTAGTCGAGCGCGTCGACGCCCATGAGGTCGGTGATGACGATCGAGGTCGGCCGTACGTAGCCCGAGTCGCTCGACGTGGTCGCGCGCAGCTGCACGACCGAGCGCCCGCCGGTCGGCACCGCGGCGCTCGGGGTGACCGTCTTCGTCACGCCGACCTCGAGCTGGGGGTAGAGCACGGTGAGGGTCGCCGACGGGGTCGCCGGGGTCGCCGTGCCCGCGGCGTTGACGCCGTCGATGCGGCCGGTCTGGGTGAAGGTCTCCAGTCCCGGCGACGCGGCCACGGCATCCTCGGACACCGCGACACGGAACGGCACCGCGGCGGTCGCGCCCGCCGGGATGGTGCCGCGGAACTCGACCGAGAACCCGGTGATGCGCTGCGTCGCGGTGAGAGCCGGGGTCGCGGGGAACCCCGCGCCGGCGGTCAACTGGACCGGTGCGGGGTTCACATCTCCCGGGTCGCCGACGGTGAACCACGTCACCGTCGCCTCGGTCGCGCCATCCGGCCAGGCGGCGCCCGCGGTGCGGAACCCGTCGAAGAGGATGTCCTCGGTGAGGAACGCGCCCGCCTGCTGCGAGACGGTGAGCGAGTCGAGCGGACCGTTCGAGGCGTTGACACCCGTCGTCGTGACGATCGTCGTGGTGCCGGCCGGGATGCGGTTGGACGAGAAGGTCGTCACGCCGTTCACCGCCGAGGTGAGGCCGCCGATCGTGTAGGTCGCCGACGCGTTGGCGAGCTGCGTGCCGTGGTCCGGCACGGAGACGGTTCCGCGCACGGTGGCCGTGACGACGGCGCCGGTGACGAGGGAGGTGCCGGCCTGCCGCGTCGTAGCGCGCTGCGCGAGATTGAGCACGACGCTGCCGGCGCTGCCGTTCGCGGTGAGCTGGGCTCCCGCGATCGACGAGCCGAAGACGATCCGCAGTCCGCGCACGGCGGCGGGCAGGATCGAGTCGTCGAGTTGCGCGGTCGCGGCGAACGCACCGTCCACCCACGCGGTGCCGTTCCACGCGTCGACGCGGACGCGGTCGGCTCCCGCGGGGAAGACGACGGCCCCGAACGATGAGAAGTCGACCGTGTCGAAGAGGTTGCTCGCGGCCGCCGGATCGGTCGGCGCGAGCAGGGTCAGGGTCTCGGCGCGCGCGTTGGACGTGTTGCGGGTGGTGAGGGTGAGCGCCGACGCCTCGCCGATCTTGAACTGTGTCGTCGGCGGAGCCCACGCGGCGCTCGCGGTCGTCGCGACCACATACGGCACCGTCACGGTCGCCTCGACGGAGGACGTGACGGTCGCCGCCGTCGACGCCGACACGGAGGCGGTGTTCGACACCGGGTCGCCGTTGTACTCCCAGTCGGGCGAGAGGCCGACGGGGACGGCGAGGTTCACCTGGATCGAGTAGCCGTCGCCGGCTGCGATCCCGGCGCCTCCGGCGTGCGAGAAGTCCACCGTGAGGGTGCGGTCGGTCCAGGAGAAGCTCGAGGAGCCACCGGGCGGCGGGGTGACGATGACGTTGGGGTTGAGGGTGAGCGCGTCGAACTCGGGCGGGAGCACGTCGGTGACCTGGGCGTCGACGCAGTCGTCGGAGAGGCACTCGACCGCGATCGTGTACGAGAGGGTATCGCCGGGGCTGAGGGTGGCATCCTGCACGGTCTTCGAGATCTGCAGCACGGCGGTCTCACCTGCGGCGGCGACGGGCGCGGCGGCGAACAGTCCGCCGAAGAGGCCGGCGAGAGCGGCGGTGAGTGCGACGCGCGCAGCGATCGCACGTGCTCTCGAACCCCAGAACGACATGTGGAATCCCCCAGATACCAGGCGGAGCCCGGCACAGACGCGTCCCACGTCGGCGGCTCGGGTGACCGCGTGGCCACGCTAGGGGCGTGCGGAGCGGGATGTCATCGGCCCAATTGGGGCGCGACCCCGACGGGGGTAGACCCTGTCCCCCGGAACCGCGGAACAGGGGCGCGACACCCCGTCAGGTGTACCCCTCGGTCGGCTTCGGTGGTCGAGTTGCGCCCGCAGGGCGCGTGTCGAGACCCCTTACCCGAGCACGCCGACCGACGCGAGCGCGGCCCGCAGGAGGGTGCCGCGACCGCCCTCCATCTCGGCGTGGATCGCGTTCGATGACGCCTCGGCGGGCGTCATCCACGACAGCTCGAGGGCGTCCTGTCGCGGCTCGCACGTGCCCGTGACCGGCACGACGTAGGCGAGCGACACCGCGTGCTGCCGCTCGTCGAGATAGGGGCTCAGTCCGGGGATCGGGAAGTACTCGGCCACCTGGAACGGGATCGGGCTCGCCGGCAGCTGCGGGAACGCGATCGGCCCGAGGTCCTTCTCGAGGTGGCGGAACAGCGAGTCGCGGATCGTCTCGCCGAACATCACGCGCCCCGAGACCACCGTGCGGGTGATCGCGCCCTGCGGGTTCGCGCGCAGCAGGAGCCCTACGGAGGTGACCACGCCCATCCCGTCGACGCGCACCGGGACGGCCTCGACGTACAGCAGCGGCAGCCGGCGCCGCGCCTCGGCGAGCTCCTCATCGGAGAGCCACGAGGAGTTCGGATCGGGAGTGCCCACACCAGCCATGACCCCATTGTTGTCGAACGGTGTCCCCGCGCCAGGAGCCGAGTCGTTAACGTGACGCCATGTCCGCGATGCCGCCGATCGACGAGCCACTACTCGAACCGATCCCGGGGCGGGTCTGGTTCGCGATCGGCTCGAGCTTTGCCGCCATCCCGGCGATCGTCGGCGTCGGCGTCACCTTGCGCGGCATGCTCTGGGGCTTCCCCACGCCCGTCGGCCTGGCGGCCGTCGGGATCGTCAGTGAGGTTCTCATGATCGCCGGCTTCGTGATCGCCCTCCGGTTCCGCCCTCGTGACGGGCGAGCGAGCCGCTGGGCGTCGTGGGCGACGGCTGCCACCACCAGCGCCGTGCTCCTCAGCACGCTCGTCACCATGGTTGTCGCGACTTTCGGGGATCCCGCTCCGTGAGCGGCCACTTCGCGACCACCGAGGCTCGTGCCGATGCCCCCTCGTGCTCCGCCGGCCCTTAGGCGCGGGAGGAACGCATCGCAGGGGTGACCGCGACGAGGGTGCCGTCGGGGGCGGCGCCGTCGGCGAGCGCCCGGTATTCGGCGGACCCGAGCGGGTAGAGGGCGACGCGACCGTCGGCGTCCGCATGGACTCCCCAGCCGTACCGCTTGCCCAGGTCGCTCGAGCGCAGGCACGGCTGCCCCTTCGAGAAGAACTCGTCGCGGGCGGCGGGGCGCTCCGACTCGGGGAGATCGCGACGGTCGGCCCACACGGTGAAGATGACGTCGTCGGAGGTGTGCGCGTAGGGCGCCTCGGAGATCATCGCGTAGGTGCGGGCCGCGACCGACGGCGCGGCACCTTCCTTGACCGGCGGCTCGGCGGCCCCGTCGGCCTTCGAGTCGGGAGCGACGGTGATGAAGGTGTCGAAGTAGTTCGTCGTGTGCGCCACCCCTCCACGCTACGAGTCGCCGGTGACGTAGCGTGGCGAGATGCCGATCGACCCCGACGCCGTGATGTGGAGCGCCCCCGAGCGGGAGCGCACCGGTCGGCCGCACCTCGTGCTGCTGCACGGCTACGGCAGCCACGAGGGCGACCTGTTCCAGCTCGCGCCGTACCTGCCGCCGCAGCTCGTGTTCGCATCGGTGCGGGCGCCGCTGCCGCATCCGATGGGCGCCGGGTTCGCGTGGTACGAACTCGACGGGGATGCCGACGGGGCGGGGGTCGACGACGCGGCCGACGAGCTCGCGGAGTTCCTCGAGGGCGTGCGGGGTCGCGCGTCGTGGCTCGGCACCCTCGGCTTCTCGCAGGGCGGCGTCATCGGACTCCAGGTGCTGCGCCGGCATCCCGCCCTCATCGACGCGCACGTGATGCTCGCGAGCGCGCGGCACCCCGTGGATGCCGACGGCGACCCGGAGCTCACCGCGCGCCGCCCGCCGGTGTTCTGGGGACGCGGCACGGCCGACACGGTCTTCCCGGCCCGGCGATTCGCGGACACCTCGGAATGGCTGCCCGACCACTCGCGGCTCACCGAGCGCATCTACGAAGGGCTCGGGCACGCCGTGTCGGAGCCGATGCTCGACGACGTCTCCGCGTTCCTGCGCGCGAACATGCCGAGGTCCGACTGGACGATCGACCTGTCCGACCCGCCGGTCCTGCGCGCGCCGGTCGACCCGGAGTCGGTCGCCCGGCTGCGCGCGCTGCTGCTCGCCGTGCAGGAGCGTCACGACCCCGCGGCTCCCGAGCTCGCCGAAGCGGAGGAGCTCATCCGCGACCTGCTCGCCGCCGGGCACTCGGTCGACGCGATCGCCGACGACGCGTCGCTCTCCCGCGGACCCGTGCAGCGGGTCGCCGACGGGCACCGGCTCTTCGACGCCGACTGATACGCAAGACCCGGCGGGCTGACGGTGGCAGGCGGGAGGATGTGAGGATGCACGCCGCGCTCGAGCGCTTCTCCCCCGCGACGCGGGAGTGGTTCGCAGGCGCGTTCCCCGAGCCGACGCCCGCCCAGGCCGGGGCGTGGGAGGCGATCTCGTCGGGACGCCACGCGCTCGTCGTCGCGCCGACCGGGTCGGGCAAGACGCTCTCCGCGTTCCTCTGGTCGCTCGACCGGCTCGCGGCGACGCCGAAGCCCGACGATCCGAAGAAGCGCACGAGGGTGCTCTACATCTCGCCGCTCAAGGCGCTCGGTGTCGATGTCGAGCGCAACCTGCGGGCACCGCTCGTCGGCATCTCGGCGACCGGGCGTCGGCTCGGGCAGGAGGTGCCGGCGATCTCGGTGGGCGTGCGTTCGGGCGACACCACGTCCGCCGACCGCCGCCTGCTGCAGCGGGAGCCCCCCGACATCCTCATCACGACGCCCGAGTCGCTCTACCTCATGCTCACGTCGTCGGCGCGGGAGACCCTCACGGGCGTCGAGACCGTCATCGTCGACGAGATCCACGCGGTCGCCGCGTCGAAGCGCGGCGCGCACCTCGCGGTGACGCTCGAGCGATTGGATGCCCACCTCCAGAAACCCGCGCAGCGCATCGGGCTCTCGGCCACCGTGCGGCCGATCGAGGAGGTCGCGCGCTTCCTCGGCGGTCAGGCACCGGTGACCATCGTGCAGCCTCCTGCGGCGAAGACGTTCGACCTGCGCGTCGTCGTGCCGGTGGAGGACATGACCGAGCTCGGCGTGCGCTCGACCGACCCCGTCACCCCCGGCCCGGGAGAACCCGAAGAGACGGGGCTGCAGTCGGCGGGGTCGATCTGGCCGCACGTCGACCGGGCGATCGTGACCCACGTGCTCGAGCACCGCTCGACGATCGTCTTCGCCAACTCGCGCCGTCTCGCGGAGCGCATCACGGCATCCATGAACGAGCTCTACGTCGAGATGGTCACGGGAGAGGCGCCCGAGAAGTTCCCCGCGCAGATGATCGGGCAGTCGGGTGTCACGAAGGCGCCGGCCGCGGTGCTGACCGAGACTCCGATCCTGGCGCGGGCGCATCACGGGTCGGTGTCGAAGGAGCAGCGCGCGCAGATCGAGGACGACCTCAAGTCGGGGCGCCTGCGCTGCGTCGTCGCGACGTCATCCCTCGAACTCGGCATCGACATGGGTGCCGTCGACCTCGTCATCCAGGTCGAGACGCCGCCGTCGGTCGCGAGCGGCCTCCAGCGCGTCGGCCGCGCGGGGCACCAGGTGGGCGAGATCAGCAAGGGCGTGTTGTTCCCGAAGCACCGCGCCGACCTGCTCGGCACCACGGTCGTGAGCGAGCGGATGCGCACCGGGCTCATCGAGGCGATCACCGTTCCGCAGAACCCGCTCGACATTCTCGCGCAGCAGACGGTCGCGGCGGTCGCGCTCGACACGATCGAGGTCGAGGAGTGGTTCGAGACGGTCCGCCGCTCGGCGCCGTTCGCGACCCTCCCGCGCAGCGCGTATGAGGCGACACTCGACCTGCTCGCGGGGCGCTACCCGAGCGACGAGTTCGCCGAGCTGCGCCCGCGCATCGTGTGGGATCGGGTCGCCGGCACTCTCGCAGGTCGCCCGGGGGCGCAGCGGCTCGCGGTGACGAGCGGCGGCACCATCCCCGACCGCGGCATGTTCGGCGTCTTCATCGTCGGCACCGAGGACGGTGCACGTCGGGTCGGCGAGCTCGACGAGGAGATGGTCTACGAGTCGCGGGTCGGCGATGTCATCGCCCTCGGCGCGACGAGCTGGCGCATCGAGGAGATCACGAGCGACCGCGTGCTCGTCACGCCGGCCTTCGGGCAGCCCGGCCGCGTGCCGTTCTGGAAGGGCGACGGGCTGGGCCGTCCGGCGGAACTCGGCAAGGCGATCGGGGCGTTCACGAAAGACCTCGCCGCTCGCCCGGCCGGCATCGAGGATCGGCTGCGCGAATCCGGCCTCGACGAGTGGGCGATCGGCAACCTCCTGCGCTTCGTCGAGGAGCAGAAGGCCGCGACCGGCGCCGTGCCGACCGATACGACGCTGCTCGTCGAGCGGTTCCGCGACGAGCTCGGCGACTGGCGGCTCGTGCTGCACTCCCCTTACGGCACCCCGGTGCACGCGCCGTGGGCCCTCGCAATCTCGGCGCGCATCCGCGAGCGCCTCGGCGTCGAGGGTTCGGCGATGGCCGGCGACGACGGCATCGTCGTGCGGCTGCCCGAGACGGATGCCGACCCGCCCGGCGCGGAGTTGTTCCTGTTCGAGCGCGAGGAACTCGAAGAGCTCGTGACCCTCGAGGTCGGCGGGTCGGCGCTCTTCTCCTCGCGGTTCCGCGAGAACGCCGCGCGCGCGCTGCTGCTGCCCCGCTACAACCCGGGTCGCCGCAACCCGCTGTGGCAGCAGCGGCAACGCAGCGCCCAACTGCTCGACGTGGCGCGCAAGTACCCGTCGTTCCCGATCATCCTCGAGACCGTGCGCGAGGTGCTGCAGGACGTCTATGACCTGCCCGCCCTCGCGGCCCTCACGACCGAGATCGCGACCCGGCAGGTGCGCATGGTCGAGGTCGAGACGAGCACGCCGTCGCCGTTCGCCCGCTCGCTCCTCTTCGGATACGTCGCGGCGTTCATGTACGAGGGCGACTCGCCGCTCGCCGAACGCCGGGCCGCCGCTCTGTCGCTCGACCCGCAGCTGCTCGCCGAGCTGCTCGGGCGCGCGGAGCTGCGCGAGCTGCTCGACCCGAAGGTGATCGAGCAGACCGAGCTGGAGTTGCAGCGCCTCGATCCCGAGCGTCACGCGAAGGATGCCGAGGGTCTCGTCGATCTCCTCCGCCTCCTCGGCCCGATGAGCGTCGAGGAACTGGCTCTTCGGTGGTCGAGTAGCGATCCGCAGGACCGCGTGTCGAGACCGGGTACGAGCGACGTGGGCCCCGCCCCCCCGCCGGCGGCGGCTACTCGACCACCGAGGATCCTCGAGCACCTCGAGAAGCTCGCGCGCGAGAACCGGGTGATCCGCGCGACCATCGCCGGGGCGGCGCGGTGGGCGGTCGTCGAAGACGCGAGCAGGCTGCGGGATGCGCTCGGGGTGCCGCTGCCGATCGGCGTGCCGACGGCGTTCCTCGATCCGGTCGACGATCCTGTCGGCGACCTCGTGTCGCGCTACGTGCGCACCCACGGCCCCTTCACGGTTCAGGATGCCGCCACGCGCCTGGGGCTCGGGGTCGCCGTCGTCACCGACGTGCTGCGCCGCTTCGCCGCCGACCGCCGGGTGGTGGAGGGTGAGTTCCGACCCGGCGCGTCCGGCACCGAATGGGTGGATGCCGAGATCCTGCGTCGCCTGCGCCGCCGGAGCCTCGCGGCCCTCCGCTCCGAGGTGGAGCCCGTGCCGCAGCGCGCCCTCGGCCGATTCCTGCCGACCTGGCACCGATTCGGCGACCTGCGCGGCGTCGACGGCCTCGTGTCCGCGATCGACCAGCTCGCGGGGGTCGCGCTCCCGGCATCCAGCTGGGAGAGCCTCGTGCTGCCCTCGCGGGTGCGCGACTACAGCCCGGCGATGCTCGACGAGCTCACGACGACGGGTGAGGTGCTCTGGTCGGGCCGCGGCGAGCTGCCCGGTGGCGACGGCTGGCTCGTCCTGCATCTCGCCGACACGGCGCCGCTCACCCTCGGCGAACCCGACCTCGCCGAGCACGGCGAGCTGCACGGGCGCATCATCGACGCGCTCGCGGGCGGCGGAGCCTTCTTCTTCCGACAGCTGTCGACGGCACTGAGCCTCACCGGACCGGTCGACGACAAAGACCTCGCGACGGCGCTGTGGGATCTCGTCTGGTCGGGACTCGTGGGCAACGACACCCTCGCACCGCTGCGCTCCCGCCTCGGCGCGACCACCACGCGAGCCCGGACGGCTCCGCGCGCCCGCGGCCGTCGCGCGCCGGGACGGGTGCTCAGCGCGCTCGCGCAGACCGCGCCGCCGACCGTCGCCGGTCGGTGGTCGCTGCTCCCCGCACCCGAGGCCAATCCGACCGTGCGCTCCGCGGCACTCGCCGAGACGCTGCTCGAACGGCACGGCGTCGTCACGCGCGGCGCGGTCGTGTCCGAGGGGGTGCAGGGCGGATTCGCGCTCGCCTACAAGGTGCTCGCCGGCCTCGAGGAGACGGGACGCACCCGCCGCGGCTACTTCGTCGAAGGGCTCGGCGCCGCCCAGTTCGCCACGCCCGCGACGGTCGACCGCCTGCGCACGTTCGCGGCCGAGCCCGAAGAGGGAACACCGCCCGTCGCCGTGACCCTCTCGGCGACCGATCCCGCGAATCCGTATGGCGCCGCGCTCGGCTGGCCGTCGATCGAGGGTCACCGCCCCGGACGCAAGGCCGGCGCACTGGTCGTGCTCGTGGATGGCGGCCTCGCCGTGTACGTCGAGCGCGGCGGCAAGACCGTGCTCACCTTCACGAACGACGAGGAGCCCCTGCGGGCGGCGGCGGTCTCCCTCGCCGAGGCCGTGAAGCGCTCGGGTGGCAGGTTGCGGATCGAGAAGATCAACGGGGAGTGGGGCATCGGCAGCCCGCTCGGCGACGCGCTCCTGGGCGCGGGCTTCGCGCCGACGCCGCAGGGCCTGAGACTACGAGGGTGAAGCGTCTCCTCGTCGTCGTCGCGGTGCTCGCCCTCGCGGCCTTCGCGGTGTGGCTCGTCGCGACCGATCGTGCGGCCCCCGTCGGCGACGCCTCCACCCCCGGAGGTGACCCCGTCCCGGCTGTCGGCGAGGGCATCCCGGTGCCCGCAGGCGCGGACGAGATGGTCGTGGTCGACGTGACCGACGGCGACACTCTGCGACTGCGGGACGCGACCGGTGCGTCCGAGAACGTGCGACTCATCGGCATCGACACCCCCGAGGTCTACCCGGAGTACGAATGCTTCGGCGACGAGGCGGAGGCCGAGCTGCGACGCCTCGCCCCGATCGGCAGCACCCTCCGGGTGGCGACCGACGACGACCCATTCGACGACTACGACCGCCTGTTGCTCTACCTCTGGAACGACGACGACGTCTTCGTCAACCTCGCTCTCGTCGAGGGCGGCTTCGCCGAGGCGATCCGCGTGCAGCCGAACGACCTTCACTTCGACACCCTGCGCGCCGCCGAGGACGCCGCAGCGAGCGCAGGCCTCGGGATGTGGAGCTGTTGAAGGATGCCCGAGGGCGACACCGTCTGGAAGACCGCGCAGCTGCAGCACGCCGCACTCGCGGGGAAGGTGCTGGCGAAGAGCGACTTCCGCGTGCCGAAGTTCGCCACCGTCGATCTCTCCGGTGAGAAGGTGCACGAGGTCGTCGCGCGCGGCAAGCACCTCCTGCACCGGGTCGGCGAGTTCACGATCCACTCGCACCTCAAGATGGAGGGCGTCTGGCGCGCCTACGCCCCCGGTGAGAAGTGGACGCGGCCCGAGTTCAAGGCCCGCGTGATCCTCGACGCCCCCGGCGTGCAGGCGGTGGGCTTCGAGCTCGGGATGCTCGAGCTCCTCCGCACCGCCGACGAGGAGGGCGCCGTCGGCTACCTCGGTCCCGACCTGCTCGGGCCCGACTGGGATGCCGAGGAGGCCGTGCGTCGTCTCGCTGCTGCTCCCGACATCCCGATCTACGTCGCCCTGCTCGACCAGCGCAACCTCGCGGGCGTCGGCAACGTGTACTCGAACGAGATCTGCTTCCTGCGCGGACTGCTGCCGACGAGGCCCGTCGGCGAGACGCCCGCGCTCGACAAGGTCGTCGACCTCGCCGAGCGGCTGCTGCAAGCGAACAAGCAGCGCTTCACCCGGTCGACGACCGGCGACCTGCGGCCCGGGCAGACCTCCTGGGTCTACGGACGGAAAGGTCGGCCGTGCCGGAGGTGCGGCACGAAGCTGCTCGGCGGCGAGCTCGGCCGCGTCGAAGGTCAGGAGCGCGTCGTCACGTGGTGCCCGCGCTGCCAGACGTGAGGTCTCGACACGCGCGCTGCGCGCTACTCGACCACCGAGAAACGGCCTTCGCGCGCTACCCGACCATCGAGAAGCGGCTCACCAGCCGGCGTTGAACGCGACGGTCTCGGACGCCGCGATCACCTGCGCGTCGGTGAGTCGTTCACCGGGCGCGAAGATGTCGGGCACGACCTGCACCGAGAGGAACTCGTCGCCGCGCACCGCGAGCAACCAGGTTCCCGTGAGGAACGCCGCGTCGCCGAACCCCGGCACGTCGCTCGACACCCCGAGCAGTTCGCGCTGCTGCTCGTAACGAGCCGCGCCGCCCGTGGCGAGGAACTGCACTCGGAGCGACCCCGATGACGCCGAGTCGACCGGCTCGACGACGCACGTGTCGCCGCTGCTCGTGCCGGCATCCATCTCGACCTTGACCAGGGCTGCCGTGTCGACGCCCGAGAGCAGCGCGCAGACGTCTGCGCCGGCGGCTTCCTCGTCGTCGTCGGGAGCCGCGTCGTCGGCAGTCGGTTCGTCGCCGGACGGCGCCTCGACCGGGGGCGGAACGGGAGCCGCACACCCGGCGAGCGCGGGAAGTGCCACGAGGCCGAGGCAGACGACCCCGAGGCGGAGTGCCGCGAGCACTGGTCCACGCGAGTTCTTCACGAGTGTTCTCCTTCGATCGGTGGGTTGTCAGAGGGACGCGAGCGCGAGTCGCGCCAGCTCGATCGCGAGGGCACGCTCGTCGGCAGCCCCCTCGTCGTTCACGGTCACGTCGAGGCGATCGTCGCCGACCCGCACCGACGCGAAACAGTGCACGTCGACGACGCACCCGACGTACGCCGCGTCGCCGAGGCCGTCGAGCGGCTCCCTGTCGACGCGTGCGGTCGGCTCCGTCGACCAGTCGGCGTCCCAGGTCGCCGCGCCGCCGGGGAGGAACCCGAGCGTCGCGGTGAGCGCGCCGGCCGAGCCGAGGTCGTTGCGCCAGTAGCAGTGCGTGCCACCTGCTTGAAGGAATCCGGCGTGGAGGACGACGGGCTGCACGGGCGCCGGCAGGTCGACGCGCGACACCGTGCTGCCGAGTGCCGAGCTCGTCTGATCCGCCGTGAGGATGTCGTCGCACGCGAGCGGAGCCTCGAGCCGGTCCGGGGCAGGCGCATCCGCCGAGGTGGCGAGGATGCCGAGCGCGGCCTCCACGACGGTCGCGGCGGCGTCCGGTCCTGTCAGCCCGGCGAGCACCGCGCTCAGCCAGCGGTCGCCCTCGAGCACGTCGACCCGGCACGCGAGGTAGCCCTGCGTCTCGCTGCAGCTGTGCCACGACGAGTCGCCGAACGCGTCGGCTTGCGGCTGGAAGAGCGCGACCTCGCCCGACAGCGCCGTCCAGGCATCCGACGCATTCGGCAGCACCGAGACGGTCAGGTACCGCTCGGTGCCCGACGCTCCCCCGTCGCTCCACTCGCACCGCAGCGCGCCGGCGGCCGACAGCCCGACCTGCGCGAGCGTGTAGTAGCCACCGGCACCGTCGAAGCTGAGGGCGGTCGGCTCGAGGTCGGGACCGAACGCGTCGGCCAGAACGTCGGGAACGAGCAGCGCGTCGCACGTCAGCCCGAGCGTCGACGCGTCCGACGGGGCCGGCTCGGTCGACGCGGGTGCCGCGCACGCGGTGAGGAGTACCAGTCCGAAGGCGGCGGCTGCGGTCGGCAGTGCTCGTTGGGGGGTCATGATCATCCTCACGTCGTCATGAACACGACGCCCGAGCCCCAACGCGGGGTTGACAGCGCCGCCGAGATCAGAGGGAGTCGGTGAGCACGACCGTGGCGGTGTAGCCCGTGGCGGCGTCGGTCATCGTGATCGTGGGCCCGGCGAGGAACTCGTCGTAGCTCATCCATCCGGTGAACTCCAACCGCTCGGTGTCGCCGTAGGCGGAGCTCTCGCTCGAGCAGTAGGTCGGGAACGCGGGCGTCGTCGTACCTGGCGGGACCGTGCCGGACCCGAGCGTCGCGGTCACGCGCACCATCACGACCTCCCCGACGAACGTCGCGGAGAGACCCGAGCGGACGCCGTGGACGTCCCCGACGTAGCAGTTCTGATCGGGGTGACCTCGCAGCACGCGCGCATCCACACCCCCCACCTCGACCCGGATCGCCCGGAGCACGAGCACGCGCTCCGGCTCGCCCGTCGAGATCCGCACGCCGTCGACGACGACCGGGAGACGCTCCGCCGGGGTCGAGAAGGACGCGCCGACCCAGAGCCGCGTGTCGGCCGTCGGCGACGCGTAGAGGTAGGTGGAGGTGGCGCCGTCGTCGGCGGTGAGCGTCAGGCGCACGTTGTACGTGACGCCGGCGCACAGCCCGTCGAACGCGATCCGATGCGTCGAGCCCGCGCTCTCCGAGGTCCAACTGTGCGACCCGCCGGGCCGCGGGCAGACCCCGGGCACCGACTCGGCCCACAGCAGTTCGGCGCTGGCCGTCACGGCGCGGTCGACACGCACCGTCGCGGATGCCTGGAAGGCCCGGGCCACGCCGCTCGCCGACGGCGACACGGTGAAGGTCGCCGAGGTGTCGAGCTCGGGTTGCGGGTCCCGCGAGGCCACCGGCGCACCCTCGCGCCAGGTGCCGAGCACCCAGCCCTCACCGGTGCCCGCTGTGCTCGCCGGCCACGTCGCACGCAGCCGGAGGAACCCGATCGTCTCACCGACGTTGATGCGGCAGTCGTCGCTGCAGATGCGGTGCGGGCGGATGAAGGTCGAGAGCGGCACATCGTAGGAGCGCGTGCGCCCGCTGCACCCGCTCACGCAGGAAAGCAGTCCCACGTCGAGGAGCACGTCGTTGACGGCGAGACCCTCCGGGGTCTGCACCTCGGTCGTGACCAGCAGGGCACCGCCGGCATCCGTCCACCCGATCAGGGCGCCGTAGTCGCACACGACGTTCGGCTCGCCGGGCGAGAACTGCGGGCCGCGCCACGCGCCGCACCGCTGGCCGTTCTCGGTCGTGCCGCGCACGAGCACGGAGTCCTCGGCCGCGTCCGAGGTGAGCACGACGTCGGCGACCCGGACCACGGGCGCGACGACATCCGGACTCGTCATGCGGTACTCGCTCACCCGCAGCGGGGTGTCGCGCTCGAAGGTCGGCCGTCCGTCGCTCGCCGGGAACCAGCCGACGCACACGATGAGCGGCGTCGAGGGCGTCACGGCGAAGGTCGCGCTCGAGCGCCGGGTGTAGGCAGGCTCGTAGTCGTGCGCCGTGAGGTACTCGCCGCTCACGGTCTCGGTGCGCACCGAATGCGGAACCGTCGGGAGGTGCCGACCGCTGCCGTCGTAGGCGCACGAGGGTTCGGTCTCGCGGTCTCCCGCGATCACGTAGATGCGCGTCGTCTCATTCGCGGGGTGCGGGGCCGAGACGAACACCGTGGAGTCGCCGATGGGGTGGATGCGCGTGGGCGGGATGCCGAGGCCGTCCGACACCGCGAGGGTGAGGGCCCGCGTCGCGCGACGATCGAGCTCGTCGGTGGCGTCGAGGTAGACGAAGACGGGGACGTCGGCGAGGAGATCGACGATCTCGATGCAGTGCTGGATCCACGCCTCGCCCTCGAGGCTCTCCTCGGTCCAGCGGTCGATCGCCTCGTCGGTCGTCTCCACCACCTGGCGTCGCGGATCGCCCTGCGAGATGCGCAGGTTGAAGGTGACCGGGAAGTTCGTGCGCGCCCAGAACCGCACGCTGCCCGGCTCCTCGGGAGCGGCGCACTCCGCATCGTTCGCACCGGTCGACCAGACGGTGAGCGGCGGCAGGTCGCCGTCGAGGGTGAGGATCGTGCCCGGAGCGCCCTCGGGGCAGTCCGCCCCGGCGTCCTCGGAGGCGCACGGGTCGCCGGCCGGTGCCTCCGGTGCGGGGATCGCGGCCGGCGGCAGCACATCGGCGGGGTCGTCGGCGGTCGCGAGCTCGTCGATGAGCTCGGCGAGATCTTCGGGTACGGCGTCGTCGGGCACCGACTCGGGGTCGACGGCCTCGCCGATCGCGATCGTCGGACTCACCGGCACCTCGTCGCCGCTCTCCGCGACCAGTTCTTCGAGGGTCAGGTCGTCGGAGACCGGCGCGAGGATGGGCGCCTCGATCGTCGTCGTCTCGATGCGCGTGGTCTCCGGAGCCGCGAAGCGCACCGCGAAGAGCGCCGCAGCGGCGCCCACCGCGAGGGCGGTGACGGCCGCCAGCACGGGGATCAGCCACCTGGGGACGGTCATCCGATGCATCCCATGTCATTGCGCGAAACGACGGCGGTGCTTTCATTGCCCGCAGCATCGCGTGCGCGGATGGTGAACGTCACCGTCCCGTACGAAGGGTCGGGAGCCGTGTATGCAAACCGCCACACGCCACCGGAGAGCGTCATCGGCTGGTTGCTTCCGCTGTTAAGCCCGCTCCAAGAGACGCGGACACCCGCGACAGCCACGTTGTCGACGACGACCGCCTGCACTTCGTACCCGCAGCCGTTCCCCGTGATCGCGGTCTGCTGGATCGAGGGCGGCGACGTGTCACCGGGCCCCGGGTTGGGTGCGGGGTTGGGGCCGGGCGCGGGGTCCGGCTCTGGTGGGGGTGCCGGTTCGTGGGTCGGGGTCGAGACGACCGCGACCGGGCACGCGCCGCCCACCGGAAGTGCGTCGAGCGCAGACATCCCGCCATCGAGCGCCACGTCGCCGAGGCCGACCCAGACCGTGCTGCCGACCGAGCCGGGGTCGCGCACGCCGACCCACCGCGAGTCGTCGCTGCGCTGCGTCGCGAGCACCCGGGTGCCGGCGGCGAGGCGGCCGATGCGCTGGCCGTCGACGCAGGCGTAGGCGGGTGCGGACTCGGCGAGCGCGGCGGGCACGTCGACGACGGTTGCGCCCTCGGGTCGACCGACGAGGCCGGAGACCCCGACCGCTCCGCCGACGATGGCGCCGGCGACGATGAGCGCGAGCCACGGCAGCCAGGAGAACACCCCGCCGCCCCAGCCCGGGGCGGTCGAGGAGGAGACGGAGGTCCCGGGGTCACCGGCCGCCACCCGCGCACGGATGGCGTCGGCGACCCCGGTGGCGTCACCCTGCTCCGCCGCCCGACCGAGCGCGTCGCGCAGGCGGCTGTCGAGTTCGTCGAACTCAGCCATGGTGATCCTCCCTCCTCAGTCGCGCCGCGAGCGCCTTGCGGGCGCGGTGCAGCTGGGTCTTCACGGTGCCGGCACTCACTCCGAGACCTTCGGCGACCTGATCCACCGACTGGTCGAGGAGGTAGTGCAGCACGCACACCTCTTTCTGTTGCCGCGGCAGCTCCTCGAGCGCCGTGAGCACGTCGATGTCGAGACCGACCAGCGCGGAGTCGTAACTCTCGTCGTCGGTTCCGACCTTGGCATAGGCACGAGACTCGGCCCCGCGAGAACGCTGCAGGTCACGTGCACGGTTGCTCGCGACGACCGTGATCCACGCGGCGACGTTCGTGATCTCGCGTGCCGGCGGCTTCGCGAGGAACCCGACGATCGCGTCCTGCACGGCGTCGGCGGCGTCCTGGCGGTTGCCGGTGACGAGTCCGACGGCCGCGACGACCTTCGGGTACTCGCGCGCGACGAAGGCGTCCAGGTCGACCTGGGTCCTCTCGGCCACGGCGGTTCTCACGCTTCTTCGACGCGGGGCGCCCCCGATCGGGTTGACCGGGAGCGATGAATCGGCGATGCGGTCGTTGCGACGGAACTGCCGACAGCATCCCGCACGTGCACTGTCGCGCGCCAGTGCTGCGGGCGCGACGAGTCTCCTCCACGCGGCCCGGCGGGCTGAGTCGGATAGCCCCTTGCCGGGGCTCGCCCGCCGGGTTACCGTCCGGAGCGTGCCCCGCTCGAAACCCGACCCCGACCGCGCCGAACACCGTTGGCCCGCGGTCGGCGCCATCCTCGTCGCGCTGACGCTCTACGCCCTCCTGCCGAGCAGCTTCTTCCCCGAACTGCGCATCGCCGTGGTCGGGATCTGCGTTCTGCTGCTCATCCCCGTCGTCGTGCTCAACCCGCTGCGCATGAGCACCCAGACCCGCTGGTCGCGAGCGTTCTCGATCCTGGGCACCGTCGTGCTCGCGATCGCCAACCACGTGGCGCTCGTGCAGCTCGTGCTTCAACTCGTCGAGGCGAAGAGCGACGCCGACGGCACGCTGCTGCTGGCCGCGACGCAGGTGTGGCTCACCCACGTCATCGTCTACGCGCTCATCTTCTGGGAGATGGATCGCGGCGGGCCGGTCGTGCGGGCGACGACCGAATCTCGCAGCGCCCTGCCCGCCGCCGACTTCCGCTTCCCGCAGGACGAAGACCACGACGCCGTCGACGAAGTCGCCCGGGGGTCCTCCGCGAAGTCCGACTGGACGGCGGGGTTCGTCGACTACGCCTACATGTCACTCACCAACACGATGGCCTTCAGCCCGCCCGACGTGATGGCGCTGAGGCCGCGGGCGAAGATCCTCGTCGGGATGCAGGCGTTCGCGGGTTTCGTGATCCTCGTGCTCGTCATCGCGCGGGCGGTGTCGCTGCTGGGGTAGGCCGCGGTCAGGGCTGGATGACGACCTTCACGCAGCCGTCCTCCTTCTTCTTGAACACGTCGTACATCGCCGGCGCCTCGTCGAGCCCCACGCGATGGGTCACCAGGTCCTCGGTGCCGAGCGGGTCGGCGGGGTCTTCGACGAGCGGCAGGATGGCGTCGCGCCACCGATGCACATTGCACTGCCCCATCCGGATCGCGACCTGCTTGTCGAAGAGCTGCAGCATCGGGAACGGGTCGGCGACGCCGCCATACACTCCGCTGACCGAGACCGTGCCGCCGCGCCGCACGACGTCGAACGAGAACATCAGTGCGGCGAGCCGATCGACTCCGACCGTCTGCATCAGGCCCTTCGCGATCGGCTCGGGCAGCCGCACCGACGTGTTCTGCACGAACGCGGCGACCGGGTTCCCATGGGCTTCCATCCCGACCGCGTCGATCACGGCATCCGGCCCGCGACCCCGCGTGCGGTCACGCAACCACTCATCCGCCCCCTCGAGGTCGCTCGTCTCGATCCCGTGACGCTCGGCCATCGTCCGACGCTCCTCGACCGGATCGACGGCGTACACCTCGTAGCCGCGGAACCGGGCGATGCGTGCGGCGAACTGCCCGACCGGCCCGAGGCCGACGACGGCGATCGACCCGCCCGGCTCGACGCCTGCGTAGTCGACGCCCTGCCACGCCGTCGGGAGGATGTCGCTCAGGAACAGGTAGCGGTCGTCGGGGAGATCGGCCCCGACCTTCAGGAGGTTGTAGTCCGCACGCAGGATGCGCATGCGTTCGGCCTGCCCGCCGGGGACCGACCCGTACAGCTCGGTGTACCCGTAGAGCTGCGCACCCGAACCCTGCTCCCTCACCTGGGTCGTCTCGCACTGCGTCTGCAGTCCGCGCTCGCACATGAAGCACTCGCCGCACGCGATTACGAACGGCACGACGACGCGGTCACCCGGCTTGACGGAGGTGACCGCCGACCCGACCTCCTCGACGATTCCCATCGACTCATGGCCGAGGATGTCGCCGCGGTGCAGGAAGGGCGTGAGCACGTCGTAGAGGTGGAGGTCGGAGCCGCAGATCGCGGTCGACGTGATGCGGATCACGGCATCGGTCGGCTCCTCGATCCGAGGGTCGGGCACCTCTTCGACGGCGACGCGGTTGGTTCCCTGCCAGGTGAGAGCTCTCATCCCTCAGGTCTACGTCGCGCCGCGGTGAACCGCGCGGGGTTGACACTCCCGGGTCAGTCGACGCGCAGCGTCTCCGCCAGGTGCCGGAGGGCATGCTCGATGGTGAGCGCCACGACCCCCTCCGGGTCCCCGTCGAAGGCGTGTGCGAAGTCGTGCGTCGCGGCGCGCGTCGCCGTGCAGATGAACACGGTGCCGGGCGGGCTGCCCTCCTCGTCGCCCGGGCCACCGACACCGGTGACCGCGACGGCGGCATCCGCCCCCGTCACCTCGAGTGCGCCGACGGCCATGGCCCGAGCAGCGTCCGGAGTGACGACGGGACCCTCGGGCACGCCCAGCACGCGGTGCTTCGTCGCGCTCGTGTAGGCCACGACGCCCCCGGCGAACCAGTCGACCGCGTCGGCGGTCTTCGCGAGGGTGGCGCTCAGCTCACCGCCGGTCAGCGATTCGGCGACCGCCACCGCGAACCCGCGACCCTGCGCCTGCGCTCTCACCTCGTCCGCAAGCCGGGCGATCCGGGGGCGATCCACGCTCACGCCGCGTCCCGGCCTCTAAGGTCGAACGCGTGGGAACCCTCTTCTACGGAGCTTCGCGCACGCCGATCCGCATCGACGACCGCATCCTCGCGCACCTGAAACTGGTGGTGACGTCGAAGCTGCGCCGCAACGAGCCGTTCCTCATCTCGTGGCACGACTCGGCCGATGTCGGCGGCGGACGCAGCTCGATCTGGGTGCACCCGACGTGCGACCTGCACTACAAGTTCGACGGCGGCTCGGCCGCGGCGATCGACCAGGACCTCATCGAGGCGATGAGCGTCGCGGCGAACGCGGCGCGCGGCATCGAGATCGACGAGGCGACCCTGCGCTGAACGGCGACGGCCGCGCGACGGCTCACGCGCCGTCATGCCCCTCGCCGATCCGCCCCGCCCGCGCTCGACGACCGCGCACCTCGAGGTCGGCGATCAGCTCGTCATCGACGAGCTCGTCGCCGACCAGCTCCACGGCTTCCGCGATGATCTGGCTCGCCGGGCCGACGAGGAGGTCGAACCGCGTGACGCGTCCGCCCTCGCCGATGCCCGGCACGTTGACCTTGTCAGCCTGACCCGCGCGCGCGAGTACGGCGGCGTATTCGAGCAGCGCGTCGGCGACGGCGTCTCCGGTGAAGAAGATCTGGCCGCTGTAGCTGACGCGCTTCATGCCCTCGCGCTCTGCAGTCGGAGGACGGCGGTCTCGAGGTCGAAGCACTGCGCGACCTCGACCGAGGTGTTGTAGACCTCGCCGAGGAGCGACACGAAGATCGGTCCGGCGAGCTGGACATAGCCCACCGTGCGACCGTCTTCGAGGACGCGATACACGTCGTCGAGCACGAGCACGGTGGCGAGCGTCGGGCGAGCCGACGGGAGAGCGGGGGGCGCCGTGACGGTGGAACCGGACCGCACGTCACGGGCCGCGGTGCGGCTCCGGGGGTCGGCGGTGAGTGTCATGGTAGGTCCATGTTCTTCCGCGGGCGCGGAAGATCCCAGGGCTTGCCAGCTTGGGACGACCGGTGCTACTCCGTCACGCGCACGACCGCAGCGGAGTCCGGCGGCAGCGTGACGGGGTTGCCGGCGACCTCGTCCACCGAGGCGAACAACACCTCGCCGGACACCCCGGTCGACCACGCAGCGTCGCCGAGATTGACGAGGATGCGCAGTCCGCCGCGCTCGAGGACGACCGTTCGGGCCTCCTCGTCGACCTGCGCGCGGAGTGTTCCCAGGCGAGGGCTCCGCAGGTCGGGCTCGCGCTCGCGGAGGGCGATGAGGTCGCGGTACTGGGCGAGGAGCGTCGCATGCGGCTGTCGGTCGAGCTCCCCCCAGTCGAGCTTCGACCGCTGGAACGTCTGCGGGTCTTGGGGATCCGGCACGACCTCCGGGTCCCAGCCGTGACGCGAGAACTCGGCGATCCGACCTTCGGCGGTGGCGCGACCGAGCTCCGGCTCGGGGTGGGAGGTGAAGAACTGCCACGGGGTCGAGGCCCCCCACTCCTCGCCCATGAAGAGCATCGGCGTCGAGGGACTCAGCACCGTGAGCACGGCGGCGATCGCGAGCCGGTGGGGCGAGAGGGATGCGGTCAGCCGATCACCGATCGCGCGGTTGCCGATCTGGTCGTGGTCTTGCGAGAAGGTGACGAGACGCCACGCCTCGGTGTCGTCGTCGAGGGGCACCCCGTGCACCCGCTCGCGGAACGACGACCACGTGCCGGCGTGGAAGAAGCCGCGCGTGGACACCGCTCCGAGCGCCGAGAGCGGCGCGAAGTCGGCGTAGTACCCGGTCGTCTCGCCGGTGAGCGCGACGTGCACCGCGTGGTGGTAGTCGTCGCTCCACTGGCCGGTGAGCTCGTACCCGCCCTCGGAGCGCGGACGGAACATCACGGGGTCGTTCAGGTCGGACTCCGCGATGAGCGTCAGGGGGCGATCGAGTCGCTGGGCGAGCTCGTGGGTCTCCCGCGCGAGGGTGGCCAGGATGTGCTCGCTCGAACTGTCCCGCAGGGCGTGCACGGCGTCGAGGCGCAACCCGTCGACGCCGTACTCCTCGAACCACATCCGCGCGTTGTCGAGGATGTAGCGGCGCACCTCGGGCTCGTCGAGGTTCACCTCCGCGCCCCACGTATTGGCCCCCTCCTCGCGGAGGTACGGTCCGAACAGCGGCAGGTAGTTGCCGCTCGGGCCGAGGTGGTTGTAGACGACGTCCTGGATGACGCCGAGCCCCCGTTCGTGGCAGGCCGCGACGAAACGCGCATACGCGTCGGGGCCGCCGTACGACTCCTGCACCGCGAACCAGGCCACGCCGTCGTAGCCCCAGTTCCACTCACCGTTGAAGGCGTTCACGGGCAGCAGTTCGACGAAGGCGACGCCGAGGTCGACGAGGTGCCCGAGTCGCGCGATCGCGGCGTCGAGCGTGCCCTCCGCGGTGAACGTGCCGACGTGCAGCTCGTAGATGACGCCGTCGGCGAGTGGTCGTCCCCGCCAGTCTCCGACGTCGGCGGTGCGGGGATGCACCGCCTCACTGAGGCCGTGCACGCCGTCGGGAAGGCGGCGGCCGCGCGGGTCGGGTCGCGGCACCGGGTCGCCGTCGAGCAGGAAGCCGTACCGCGCGCCGTCGGGGAGCAGCGGTCCCGACCACCAGCCGCCCGGGGCGCGGCTCATCGCGCGCACCTCACCGTCGATCTCGACGCTCATCCGCTCCACGAGGGGAGCCCAGACGCGCACGCTCATCCGTCCGTCCGCAGCAGGAGCGCCACCGGGTAGCGAGCGAGCAGCGCGGCGAGCGGGATGCTGTCGCCCTCGACGACGTCGCCCGTGAACGCTTCGACATAGCGGGCGGTCGGCACGAGCAGCGCGGTGTCGCCCCAGCCGCCGGCGCGCTCGAGCCCGAGGGGCAGCCGAGTGGCGACGACGACCGCCCCTCCGCGGTCGGCGGAGACGACGTGCGACGCCGCCGACCCGACCGCCGGGAGCGGCACGTAGCGGTCGAAGAGCTCGGGTCGGTCGCGCCTGGCGCGAAGGGTGCGGGAGGTCACGAGCAGCTTCGCGGCGCCGTCGGCTCCCAGCGCCGGCAGCTCCCCCGCGTCGAGGCGCGCGAGGAGGGCGCGGCGCTCGGCGAAGTCGACGGGTCGCCGATTGTCGGGATCGACGAGCGACCGCTCCCACAGCTCGCTTCCCTGGTACACGTCGGGCACGCCGGGCCCGGCGAGCTGGAGCACCTTGGCGGCGAGTCCGTTCGACCATCCCGCGGGCTCGAGGCGTGCGACGATCTCGTCGACGTCGGCCCGCGTCGCGGCGTCGTCGAAGACGCTGTCGACGAGCGCGTGCATCTTCTCCTCGAAGCGTTCGTCGGGTCGGGTCCACGTCGTCGACATCCCGGCCTCACGCGCCGCCTTCTCCGCGTAACCGTGCAGGGCTTCCCGCTCGCGCGGCCACGATCCGACGATCGACTCCCAGAGCAGGTTCTCGAGCGTGCCGTCGCCCAGGTCGTGCGTCTCGCGCCGCCGGGCGAGGAACGCCGTCCACTCGCGGGGCACCTCGGCGATCGCGGTGATGCGCGCCCGGGTGTCTTCGCCACGCTTTGTGTCGTGAGTCGACAGCGTCGTCATCGATCCCGGGAGCGCCGCGAGTCGCGACTGCTGCCTCGCGTGGAAGTCGTCGACCCGGAGCGCGAACTCGTCGGGGTCGCCGCCCACCTCGGTGAGCGAGGCGAGCCGCGAGACGCGGTAGAAGGCGGTGTCTTCGACGCCCTTCGCCATGACCATGCCCGAGGTCTGCTGGAAGCGCACGGCCACCCGGCGAGCGGGATCGCGCAGCGCGTCGGCGACGACGTCGAGCGCCGCGCGGAGCTCGGGCCGCCGGCGATGGGCGTCGCGGACGGCATGCTCGAGGTGCTCCACGCCGTACGGCAGATAGGACCGGTAGACGGGGAAGCACGCGAGCAGTTCGGCGAGGGCATCCGCGAGTTGCTCGGGATCGCCCGCGCCGGCATCCTCGGCGAGCAGATCGCGGGTGAGGCGCAGCACCTCGGAGCGCAGGATGCCGTCCGCGACCCCGCGCTTCGTGCCGTGGATGAGGTCCGCCCACGAGCGACGCTCCCCGCGGAGCCGCACGTCGAGGTCTTCAAGCACCGCACGCCCCGCCGGGTCGACGAGCACGCGATCGATCTCGGCGAGCGCGTCGTAGCCCGTCGTGCCGGCGGTCGCCCAGAACGGCGGCAGCGACTCGCCGCCCTCGAGGATCTTCTCGACGAGCACGTAGGCCCCGTCGGTCGCCTCGGCGAGCCGGTCGAGGTAGCCGCCCGGGTCGGCGAGCCCGTCGGGATGATCGACGCGCAGCCCGTCGACGAGGCCCTCGCGCAGCCAGCGCAGGATCTCGCGGTGCGTCTCGTCGAACACCTCGGGCAGTTCGACCCGCACGGCGGCGAGTTCGTTGACCGCGAAGAAGCGGCGGTAGTTGAGCTCGGCGTCGGCACGGGTCCAGTGCACGAGCTCGTAGTGCTGAGCGGCGTGCACCGCGAGCACGTCGTCGCCGTCGGTGCCGGGTGCGAGCGGGTAGCGGTGGTCGTGGTACCGCAGCTCGCCGCCCTCGACTCGCAGGGCGCCGGACGTGGCGGCGTCCTCGAGGTCCTCGCCGAGCACGGGGATGCGGAGCCGCCCGCCGCCGGCCTCCCAGTCGATGTCGTAGAAGTGCGCGCTCGTCGAGTCGCGCCCGAGCCGCAGCAACTCCCACCAGCAGGCGTTCGCGCGCGGGACGCCGACGCCGACGTGGTTCGGCACGATGTCGACGAGGACGCCGAGCCCGAGCTCCCGGGCTCGGGCCGACGCGCGGGCGAGTCCCTCAGGACCGCCGCGCTCGTGATCGACGCGACCGTGGTCGATCACGTCATAGCCGTGCGTCGAGCCGGGCGTCGCGGCCAGGAGCGGCGAGAGGTAGAGCCAGTCGGCACCGAGCTCTCGCACGTAGTCCGCGACCTCTGCGACCGCCTCGAGGGGGAAGTCGGCCGACACCTGCAGCCGGTAGGTCGAGACGGGCTGCCGGCTCACGACGCCTCCGGACCGGCGGGGGTCAGCGAGGCGCTCACCGCCGCGTCGCCCGTCTCCGGCGCGACGTGCTCGCGCAGCACGATGAGGGAGTGCGGCGACATCGTGAGGCGATCACCCCGGGAGATCGGATCGCGGTCGACGTCGGAGCCGCTCGTGTCGACGACGACATCCCAGGTGAGCCCGTCGAAGACGTCGGGGATGACGACCTCGAGGTCGGAGTCGTCGGCCGAGAGCCAGATCAGGAAGTGACGGTCGACGATGCGCTCGCCGCGCACGCCGCGACCCCGGATGCCCTGGCCGTTGAGGAACATGCCGATCGCCTTGCCGAAGCCGGCATCCCAGTCGTCGGGCTGCATGAGCTCGCCCGACGGTCGCAGCCACTCCAGGTCGGGCCACGGGTCGCCCTGCGCTCCGCGCTTCACGGGTCGCCCGTCGAAGAAGCGCGCGCGTCGGAACGTCGGGTGGTCGCGCCGCAGCCGGATGAGCGCGGAGGTGAACTCGATCAACCCGCGATCGGCCGTGTCCCAGTCGACCCAGGAGAGCTCGGAGTCCTGCGCGTACACGTTGTTGTTGCCGAGCTGCGTGCGCCCGAGCTCGTCGCCGTGCAGGATCATCGGCACACCCTGGCTCAGCAGCAGCGTCGCGAGGATGTTGCGCTGCCGGCGCGCGCGCAGGGTGAGAATGTCGGGATCCTCGGTCTCGCCTTCGACGCCCGAGTTCCACGACCGGTTGTGGCCCTCGCCGTGGTTGCCGTCCTCGCGGTTCGCGTCGTTGTGCTTCTCGTCGTACGACACGAGGTCGCGCAAGGTGACGCCGACGTGGGCGGAGACGAAGTTGATGGACGCGACCGGCCGGCGGCCGTCCTGCTGGTAGAGGTCGGCCGACCCCGTGATGCGCGCCGCGAACTCGCCGAGCGTCGCGGGCTCACCGCGCCAGAAGTCGCGCA
>NZ_JBMRCP010000072.1:0-35808 GCF_057350545.1 Pseudolysinimonas sp.
GCGCCCGGCTCGGCGACCGCCTGCGCGTTGTAGTCCTGCACGTCGATGTCGTCGAGGCCGTAGGCGGCGCGGGTCGCGTCGATGTTGCGCTGGATGTACGGCGCCTCCGTCTGACCCTGGCTCGGGGCGACGAACAGGCGGTCGACGATCGCGGGGTAGATGGTGCCGACCACGAGGCCCGACACGACGAGCAGCGCCGTGCCGATGATCGGCAGCCGCCACCGGCCGATGATCGCGGTCACGAGGCAGAGCACGGCCACGAGCGCCGCGATGCCGGCGATGATCGCGCGACCCGGGATGCCGGCGTTCACGTCGGCGTAGGTGGCGCCGGTGATGAGGTCCTTCGCGTCGAGGAGGGTCGCGTACTGGTCGAACCAGATGCTGACGCCCTGCAGCGCGATGTAGACCGCCGCGGTGACGGCGAGCTGGATGCGCGCACGCCGCGTCACGCGCACCTCGCGCCCGGTGACCTGGATGGCGCCGTAGATGTACGAGGTCGCGAGAGCGGCGAGGCCGCCGATGAGCACGACTGCCGAGGCGTAGGCGAGAACGCCGCGGTACAGCGGGAGCTCGAAGACGAAGAACGAGATGTCGAGCCCGAACTGCGGGTCGACCTCGCCGAACGGCGTGCGGTTGAGGTACTGCAGCACGGTGTCCCAGCGGGTCGCCGTCGAGACGCCCGCGAAGAGGCCGAGCACGAGCGGGATGCCGACCATCGCGACGCGGCGCAGCGGCTCGATGAGCTGCTGGTACCGGTCGAGCTGCGCGTTGAGCTTCGCGTAGACCGGCCGCGCCCGGAAGGCGAGGAAGATGCTCAGCCACACGACGAGCGCCATCGCGACGAATCCGACGGCGAACATCGCCGCGAACGCCCCCCAGCGCGTCGTGAGCACGGACAGGAATCCGAGCTGGTCGAACCAGAGGATGTCGCTGTAGAAGCCGGCGAACACGAAGAACGCGATCACCAGTGCGGCGATGATCGCCGCCGAGATGGCGACGGCGGCACGGGTCCGGCTACGGGCGGGCGGGCTGGCGGGTGCGGGTCGGGTCGTCGACAACGGCGGCTCCTTCGATCCCTGTGATTCTACGGGGGGTCGTCTGCGAGATTCCCGGCGAGCGGTGCCGTCGCCTCACGCTCGCAGCGAACGCCCGGGGCCCCTTTCCGTTCTCAGGAGTTCCTGTGGCGGATGCCGGGGTCGGTCGCGGGCGGTCAGTCGCAGCGCGCGAGATCGGCGACGTCGCCGTCGGCGATCGCCTCGACGGCCGCGATGGCCTCGTCGAGCGTCGCCACCGAGAACACCTCGAGGCCGCCCGGGATGCGCCCCACGACGTCGTCGCAGTTCGACTCCGGAGCGAGGAACCAGTCGGCGCCCGCGCTCTGCGCGCCGTACATCTTCTGCACGATGCCGCCGATCGCGCCGACGCTGCCGTCGCCCGCGATCGTGCCGGTGCCGGCGATGTCCTCGCCGCCGGTCAGCCCGCCCGGCGTCAGCTTGTCGAAGATCGCGAGCGCGAACATCATGCCCGCGCTCGGCCCGCCGACGTTCTGCAGCCGGATGTCGACCTCGATCGGGAAGTCGTAGCTGGATGCCGCGTACACCCCGATCACGGGCGACCCGTCGTCACCCTCGGCGGGCGTCACGGTGACCGTCTGTTCGACGCCGTCGCGGCGGATGCCGATGTCGACCGGAGTTCCGACACCCGCGGCGAAGAGGACATCCCGCAGGTCCTGCACCGTCGCGATCGTCGCGTCGTCGGCCGTGAGGATCTCGTCGTCCGTCTCGAGCACCCCGTCGGACGGCGTGCCGTCGACGACGCCCGCGACGACGAACACACTCGAGTAGTCGATGCCGAGCTCGGTCAGGGCCGCGGCGACGGCATCCTGCTGCGACGTGTCCATCGCGACGGCGCTCTCCTCGTCGGCCTCCTCGTCGGACTGACCCACCGGGTAGACGGCGTCGATCGGCAGCACCGTGCGGCTCGGGTTGAACCACGCGCTCGCGACATCGATCCAGGCGAGCGGCCGCTCGCGCGACCCGTCGATGTAGACCGTGAGCATGTTCAGCTCACCCGACGTCGGATAGGTCGTCTCGTCGGGGATGTCGATGAGCGGCACGCTCTCGCCGTCGGCATCCTCGGTCTCGCCGAGCGTGTCGAACACGGGACCCGGCCGCTCCACCACGTACGGCGACGGAGCGCTCGCGAAGAGCACGGCCCCGGCGACGGCGGCGACGAGCAGCCCGAAGCCGAGGTAGCTCGTCCACGGGGCACGCAGGGCTGCCGGGAGACGGGAGCCGTACGGCTCCTCCTCCGTCATCGGATCGGGCAGCGACACCGCCGTGTCCTCCGTGTTCGCTTGGGGCGCAGAGCGCTCCGGGCGCGGCCCGTATGCACCGGGCTAGCGTAGTCGTCATGGCCGATAACCCGCCGCGCGAGCCCGTCGACCCCGACGACGACGACGCCACGGGCGAGTTCCGCGACATGCTGCGCGACTTCCTCGCCGGACAGACCGACATCGATCCGGCGAAGCTCGCGAGCGCCGCCGGGCTTCCCGACGATCCCGAGCTCGTGCAGCGGCTCATCGGGCAACTGCAGCAGGCGCTGCAGAACGGCGGCGACGGCATCAACTGGGGCCTCGCCATCGAGCAGGCCCGCACCCTCGCCTCGCGGTCGGCCGTGCCCTCCACGCCCGCCGAGCGCAGCTCGCTCGAGCAGGCGCTGCACGTCGCCGCGCTCTGGCTCGACGAGGCCACCTCGATCAGCACCCTCACGACCGAGCCGGTACTGCTGACCCGCGCCGGCTGGGCCGAGGCGACGATGCCGGTCTGGACGCAGCTCGCCGAGCCCGTCGCGAACTCGATCGCCGACGCGCTCACCCACGTGCTCGAAGAGCACGCGCCCGAGGAGCTCGGGGGCATGCTCGGAGGCGCCGGCAAGCTCATGCGCAACATCGGCGGCACCCTGTTCGCGATGCAGCTCGGACAGGTCGTCGGGCAGCTCGCCGGCGAAGCCGTCTCCGGCGGGGATGTCGGCATCCCCCTGCTCGACGGCGACACGCGGCAGGCCGCGCTCGTGCCGCAGAACGTCGACGACTTCGGTCGCGGCCTCGACATCCCGGTCGACGAGATCCGGCTCTACCTCGCCGTGCGCGAACTCGCCCACGCGCGACTGTTCCGCCACGCGAAGTGGCTCCGCCTGCACCTGCTCACGCAGATCACCGACTTCGCGCGCGGCATCCGCATCGACACCGAGCGTCTCGAAGAGCTCGCCGCCGACTTCGACCCGCAGAACCCCGAAGAGCTGCGTGCCGCGATGACGTCGGGTGCGCTCATCCCGCCGAAGACCGACGATCAGCTCGCCGCGCTCGCCCGGCTCGAGACGATGCTCGCCCTCATCGAAGGCTGGGTGGATGTCGTCACCGCCGCCGCGACGACGCGGTTGCCGCACGCGGTCGCGATCGCCGAGACCGTGAAGCGCCGCCGAGCCGCCGGCGGTCCCGCCGAGTCGGCGTTCTCCACGCTCGTCGGACTCGAGTTGCGCCCCCGCCGACTGCGCGAAGCCGCCGCGATGTGGCAGGCCGTGCACGACGCGGTCGGCGCCGACGGTCGGGATGCGCTGTGGGATCACCCCGACGTCGTGCCGACCCACGCCGACATCGACGCACCCGCTTCGCTCGTCGCCCGACTCACCGGCCCGGCCCCCGAGCCCGACGCCGTCGACCGTGCTCTCGAAGATCTCCTCGCCGACGACTCCGGCGACCGCCCCGTCGAGGAGTAACCCCACCCCGCGTCCCTCGCGGGTTGAGGAGCGCCGCGCGCAGCGCGACGCGTCTCGAAACCCTCGCGCCCGGGGCAACTTCGGGGTGGAGGGGGGGAGGCCAACGGATCGGCTCTCGGAGTGGAGAGCGGGGCCCCCTACCCCGATTCACTCCGAGATCCGATCCGGTGTCCTCCCTGTGGATCACGTCGGTACACGTTCGCTCTTCCGGGGCATCCTGTCGGGCATGGTGCTCAAACTCGACCCGCGGTATCCGATCCTGTGGCGCTCGCCGTCGAGCGTGCAGGTCGGGTCGGAGGGTGTCGCGATCCTCGACGAGGTGAGCGACGGCGACGCGCGGCTGCTGGCTGCTCTCGCTGCGGGGGTGTCGGAGAGCGGGTACGCGATGCTCGCCCGCTCGGCGGGCGTCGCGGTCGCACGGGCGGACGAGTTGCTGACGCTCCTGGTTGCGGCGCTCGAACGGCCGACGCCTCCGCTGCCGATGCGGGCGGCGGTGCTCGGCGACTCCGACCTCGGTCGGGCGATCGCCGGCCTGCTGTCGGCGTCCGACGCTCTCGGCGGTGTCGAGGAGGCGGGGGTCGTCGTGCTCGTCGGGGACGGGGTGCTCGCGCCGGCGGATCACACGCCGTGGCTCAGTCGCGATGTGCCGCACGTCGCCGTGCTGGCGGCGGAGACCTCGGTGACGGTCGGGCCGTTCGTCGAGCCGGGGTCGGGCCCGTGCCTGTACTGCGTGCATCTGGCGCGGGCCGACGACGATGCGGCGTGGCCGGCGCTCGCGACGCAGCTGCTCGGACGGACGGCGGCGCCCCTCGATCCGCTCGCACGGGCGGAGGTGGCCTCGTTCGCCACTCGGAAGGTGCTCGAACGACTCCGGGGGGAGCCCGGCGACGGCACCTCGTGGCGGCTGGATGGGCGGGGCGGCGTCAGCGCGCGGAGGTGGGAGCGGCACCCCGACTGCCGGTGCGCAGCTCCTCCAGGAACCGACTGGGCTGCCGCTCCTGACCTCGCGCTCCACGCCGTGCCCACGACAGTGTCAGCCGTCGGCGCGCGCGGGTGAGGCCGACGTACAGCAGGCGACGCTCCTCGTCGATCGCCGGCAGGCCGCGGGCGTGCACGATCGGCAGCATCCCCTCGCTCAGTCCGACGAGATGCACCGAGTCCCACTCGAGCCCCTTGGCCGCGTGGAAGGTGCCGAGCACGACGGCTCTCACCGGCAGCTCACCCTTCGACTGCTCGCGGTCCTCGATCTCGGCGGCGAATCGTCCGAGCGTCACGTCCTCGGGCGTGGCCTCCGCGAAGCGCACGAACGCGTCGAGCCCGGCCCAGTCGTCGCGCGGGAGCGTCGAGTGCGTGCGGTCGACGGTCCACCCGGCGGCGCGCGCCGTGTCGGCGACGAACCCACGCACCGGATCGTCGGGGAACCGCTGGGCCTGCACGGCGAGCGCCGAGGTGAGTTTGCGCACGGCCGGGATGTCGAAGAACGCCGTGCCGGAGAGCGAGCGCGTCACGATGCCCCGGGCCGCGAGCGCCTGCTCGAGCGGCCCGGCCTGCTCGTTGACGCGGTGCAGCACGGCAACCTGCTCGGGCTGCGCCCCCGCGGCGAGTTCGGCGGCGATCGCGTCGGCGACCCCCGCGGCCTCCGCGGCGTCGTCGTCGTAGACGGTCGGCTCGGCGACGACACCCCGCGTCGCCGTGGCCGATCGCAGCTCGAGTGCGCCCGGGCGTCCGCGCATGAGGCGGTTGGCGACATCCAGGATCTGCGGGGCCGACCGGTAGTTGCGCTCGAGACGCACCACCTCGGCGTTCGGGTGGTCGCGTTCGAAGTCGAGCAGGTAGCGGCTCGACGCCCCCGCGAAGGTGTAGATCGTCTGGTTGGCGTCACCGACGACGCACACGTCGGTGCGGTCGCCGAGCCACAGCGAGAGCAGCCGGTGCTGCAGCGGTGAGACGTCCTGGTACTCGTCGACGACGAAGAAGCGGTACTGCGCGCGCACCCGGTCGCGGGCGAGCGGCTCGCTCTCGAGCATGCCGCACGCGACGAGCAGCACGTCCTCGAAGTCGATGCGGCGGCGCTCGTCCTTGAGCTCCTCGTAGTGGTGCTGGATCTCGGCGACCGCGTCGGCATCGAGCCCCCGCGGCAACGTGCGCTGCCGGGCCGCCGCGGCGTACGCCTCGATGCTGAGCTCGGAGGTCTTGCGCCACTCGATCTCGCCGGCGACATCCCGCACCGCCCCGCTGCCGAGCTTCACCCGCGCGCGCTCCCCCGCCTCGGCGATGTAGCGCGCCTTGTTGTCGAGCAGACGCGGGGCCGAGCCGCCCACGAGGTCGGGCCAGAAGTAGCCGAGCTCACCGAGCGCCTCGGCGTGGAAGGTGCGCACGACCGCCCCCGACGCGTCGAGGGCGCGCAGTCGGTGCCGCAGCTCACCCGCGGCCTTCGCCGTGAAGGTGAGCGCGAGCAGCGTGCCCGGCGAGTAGACGCCTTCGTGGATGCCGTGCGCGATGCGATGGGTGATCGCGCGGGTTTTACCGGTGCCGGCTCCGGCGAGGATGCAGACCGGACCGAGCAGCGTCTCGGCGGCGTGGCGCTGCTCGTCGTCGAGTGCCGCGAGGATGCCGTCGACCGCGGCGCTCACGACCGGGTTCCGTCGTCGAGCTCGCCACCGAACCAGTGCTCGATGATCGCCCGCGCGATCGAGGTCGGACCGGGCAGTAGCACCTCGCGCGACGCGGCCGCCGCGGCGAGCTCGTCGCGGGTGAACCAGCGCAGCGCCCGGATCTCGTCGCCGTCGGCGCGGCCGGTCGTGTCCGACCCGGCGACGACGCGGGCCTGGAAGCCGACCATGAGCGACGCGGGGAACGGCCACGGCTGGCTGCCGAGATACTCGGGGTCGGCGACGCGTACGCCCGACTCCTCGAACACCTCGCGGATCACGGCCGCCTCGAGCGACTCCCCCGGCTCGACGAACCCGGCGAGCAGCGAGAACCGGGTGTCCTCCCACGCGGCGTTCGACCCGAGCAGCAGCCGGTCGTCGTCGTCGAGCACCCCGACGATGACGGCGGCATCGGTGCGCGGGTAGAACTCGGTGCCGTCGGGGTCGCGGCGCACCCACCCCGAGAGCGCCGGTTCGGTCTCGACGCCCGCGCGCGGCGAGTACCGCGACACCGAGTGCCAGTTGAGGATGGCGAGCGCCTGCGTGAAGAGCCCGGCGTCGCGCTCGTCGAGGCGCGCGCCGATGCGCCGGAGGTCGCCCCACTCGGCGGGGCCGGACGGCACGTCGTCGAGCTCGTCGAAGCCCTCGGGCGAGTCGACCGCGAGCACGACGAGCGGGGTGTCGGCGGGGAGATCGTCGGAGCGTTCGACGGTGCGGCCGAGGTAGACCGCGAGTGCGGCCTGCGGCACGACCGACGGCGGCAGGATGGCGAGCCGCGTCGGGCTCGCGAGCAGGGCCTTGCCCTCGTGCAGGACGATCGCGCGGGTGCGGGCGTCGTCGAGGAGGGCGTCGATGCCGCCCGCGCGGCCGAGGTGGTCGCGGTCGAGAGCCGCCCGCGCGAGGGGGAGACGGGATGAGAAGGACCTGGGTGCGGGAGTGTCGGACATCCGCACTCCTCCTGCACCGACCTACCCTGTGGTCATGGCCCGGTCGCATCTCACTCTAGCGGCGCTCGCGACGTCCGCCGTGGCGGACCTCGAGGTCGTCGGCGCGCAGTCGTTCGGTGCCCCCGGCGGCGACTTCGACAGCGCCATCCTCACCGGCCGCGACGGCCGGCACTGGATCGTGCGGGTGCCCCGCTCGGAGCGTGCCGAGCAGGAGCAGTCCGCCGACCTCGTCGCGCTCCGCGCCCTGAGTGCCGGAGTGCGCGCGCGGCTGCCGTTCACCGTCTCGACGTTCGCCGGGCAGGTCCCGGTCGACGGCACCCGCGCCGTCGTGTCGGAGTTCGTCTACGGCGCGAAGGTGCCGCTCGGTGCGATGAGCGACCAGCTCGCCGCCTCCATCGGCACCGCGATCGCCGCCATCCACTCGCTCCCGCCGACGGTGGTGGTGGATGCCGGACTCCCCTCGCACTCGCCCGTCGAGGCCCTGCGCGCCGTCGTCTCGGTCATGGATCGCGCGGCCGCCACCGGTCTCGTGCCCGCGGCGCTGCTCTCCCGCTGGGAGCGCGCGAGCGAGGAGCCCACTCTCTGGCAGTTCACCCCGACGGTCGTCAACGGCTCGCTCGGTGCCGATTCGTTCCTCTCGGTGGGCGACGAGGTCACCGGCATGATCGGCTGGCACGCGCTGCGCGTCGGCGATCCGGCGGCCGACCTGCAGTGGCTCGCCGGTTCCGGACTCGAGGTCGTCGACGCCGCCTTCGCCGCCTACGCGAGCACGCGGGGCGCCGTCGACCGCCAGCTCCGCACCCGGGCGGCGCTGCTCTCCGAGCTCGAGGTGGCGCGCTGGCTGCTGCACGGCACCGAGTCCCGCGACACGACGATCGTCGACGACGCCGTCGCCATGATGTCGTCGATCGTCGACGACGTGCAGAAGGACCTCATGTCGCCGCTCGCCGAGCGCACGACCGGACCGCTCGACGTGGACGAGGTCGAGCAGCTGCTCGAGCGTACGTCGCACATCCGCTGACCGGGACGGTGAGTACCGGATGCTGACGCGCGCCGAGATCGACGAAGGCCGCGCCTTCGCCGCCACCGCGCTCGCCGACGCCGGCATCGTGCTCACCCCCGACGAGGAGGCGACGCTCGAGGTGAGCGACTTCGGCCTCGGCGATCTCGCGTCGATCGGTCTGCAGATCCTCGTCTACGTCAACACCGAGCGGGTGTGCGCGAAGGAGCTCGTGCTGCGCCCTGGTCAGGTCTGCCCCGAGCATCGGCACGTGGGCGACGGCGACGAGCTCGGCAAGGAGGAGACGTTCCGGGTGCGTACGGGCGAGGTGTGGCTCTACGTCGACGGCGACGCGACGCCCTCGCCTCGAGCGACTCCCGCGAGGCGGGAGCACTTCAGCGTGTGGCACGAGCTCGTGCTGCGGCCGGGCGATCAGTACACGATCTTCCCGGGCACCCGGCACTGGTTCCAGGCCGGGCCCGAGGGGGCGATCGTGACGGAGTTCTCCACCCGCAGCACCGATGAGCGGGATGTCTTCACCGACCCCGACATCCGCCGCATCACCGTCGTCGCCGACTGACGCGTCTCGGTGGTCGAGTAGCGGCGCAGCGGCGTGTCGAGGCCCCGCGACCTACCGCACCATCCGGATCGCGACGAGCCCCTCCCACTCGGGCTCGACCTTGCGCTCCCCGTCGGGCGCGAAGCCGTTGCGCGCGTAGAAGGCATTCGCGCGCGGGTTGTCCTCGGCGGTCCACAGCTGTGCGGGCCGATCGCCGAGCACGGCGTCGAGCAGCGCCTGTCCGGTGCCCGACCCGTGCGCACGCGCGAGCTGGTAGAGGTGCCAGAGCTGGAGGTCGCGCGGGTCGCCCTCGGGCGCGCGGCCGGCGAGCGCATACCCGACGACCTCGCCGTCGAGTTCGGCCACGCGGAGGTTCGCCCCGCGCGCGATGCCGTCACGGAACATCTCCGTGTTCACGGGGAGCGCCGCGAGGAACTCCCGGCTCAGCAGGTGCGCGTACGCCTCGCGCCACCCCGCGCGCTGCAGCTCGGCGATGAGCTCGGCCTCGTCGGGCCGGGCTTCGCGGACCGTGATCATCCCGCCAGGCTAGCCCGCGAAGCGCGCGACCCACGGTGTCGCGGGGGCGGCCACGAGCTGGTCGAGCGTTCCGCGCTGCACGACCCGGCCACGCTCCACGACGAGCAGGTCGTCGGCGAGCTGGGCGGCATCCTCACGATCGTGACTCACGACGATCGCCGGACCGCCGAAGCCGCGCAGGTGGCGCGCGAGGTCGGCGCGCACCTCGTCGCGCACCTCGACGTCGAGCGACGCCATCGGCTCGTCGAGCAGCAGCACATCGGGCTCCGACGCGAGCGCGCGGGCGAGGGCGACGCGCTGCGCCTGCCCGCCCGAGAGTGCCTCGGGATGCCGGTCGGCAAGCGCGACGAGATCGAGCCGCTCGAGCCACGGCTGCGCCGCCTCGCGCGCGGCACGCCACCCGCCGAGCCGCACCCGCTGCGCGAAGGCGACGTTGTCGCGCACCGTGAGGTGCGGGAAGAGCAGGAAGTCCTGGAACACCACCCCGACCCCGCGGCGTTCGGCGGGGAGCGCGGCGAGGTCGCGGCCGGCGAGCCGTACGCTCCCCCGCGCGTCGGTGAGCCCCGCGACACCGGCGAGGACGCTCGATTTACCCGCGCCGTTCGGGCCGACGATGCCGAGCACCCGTCCCGCGGGCACGTCGAACTCTGCGACGACGGCGAACGCCTCGCGCGGCACGGTCAGCGCGACCTCGAGGGTCATCGCACGACCCCCGGCATCCACCGGTCGCGCAGGGCGAGCAGTACGACGAGCGAGACCGCGAGCAGCACGAGGGCGAGGGCGATCGCGGTCTCCGGGTCGGAGTTCATCGCCAGGTACGACGCGATCGGCAGCGTGCGGGTCACCCCGGGGAACGAGCCGGCGAAGGTGATCGTCGCGCCGAACTCGCCGAGGGCGCGGGTGAAGCACAGCACCGCGCCGGCGGCGACACCTGGCGCGATGAGCGGGAGCGTGACGAGCCGGAACACCTGCGCCCGCGACGCGCCGAGCGATGCCGCGGCGAGCTCACTGCGTCGATCCGCCGACCGCAGGGCGCCCTCGACCGCGAAGACGAGGAACGGCATCGCGACGAAGGTCTGCGCGAGGACGACCGCAGGGGTCGTGAAGGGGAGCGTGATGCCGACCTCGGCGAGCCACTGCCCGAACAGGCCGCGGCGGCCGAGCAGCAGCAGCAGGGCGATGCCTCCGACGACCGGCGGCAGCACGAGCGGGATCGTGATCGCCGCCCGGAGCAGGCGGCGCGCGACGACGGGCCAGTGCACCGAGTGGGCCAGGAGGACGGCGAGCGGGATGCCGAACACCAGGCACACGACCGTGCTCACGGCGGCCGTCGCGAGCGAGAGTCCGAGGGCCTGGAGCACGGGCTCGCTGCCGAGGAGCCCCGGCAGCTCCGCCCAGGGCGCGCGCACGACGAGGCCGACGAGCGGGAGCACGAGGAGGGCGAGGCCGATCGACGCCAGAACCACGACGACGGGCCCGACGCGCCTACGGGAGGCCGAAGCCCGCATCCGCGAGCGCCTCCCGTCCGATCTCACCGAGCACGAAGTCGAGGAACGCCCGCGCGGCGTCGAGGTTCGGGGCGTCGACGAGGAGCGTGATGGGGTACCGGTTGACCACCGCCGCCGCCTCGGGCAGCTCGATCCCCTCGACGTCGTCGCCCGCCGCGATCACGTCGGTGCGGTAGACGAGGGCGGCATCCACCTCGCCGAGCGCGACCTTCGTGAGCGCGGCGCGCACGTCCTCCTCGAGGGTGTCGACGCTCGCGGTGACGCCCGCGAGGGCGAGCAGCCTCTCGGCCGCCGACCCGCACGGCACCGCGGGGTCGCACAGCGCGATCGCGAGGTCGGGGTCGACGAGGTCGGCGAGTCCCTCCACTCCGCCGGGGTTGCCGGCGGGCACGGCGAGCTCGAGCACGTTCGTCGTGAAGATCACCGGGTCGACGGCGAGCCCCGCGTCGGCGACGGTCGCCATCGTCGACTCGTTCGCGCTCGCGAAGACGTCGACGGGAGCGCCCGAGAGGATCTGCTCGGCGAGCGCCGACGAACCGCCGTAGCTCAGCACGATCTCGACGCCGGGATGCTCGGCCTCGAACCGCGTGGCCAGCTCGTCGACGACGTCAGTGAGGGATGCCGCGGCGAGCACCGTGACGGAGCCGGTGAGCGCATCCTCGTCGACCGGCGACGGCGCCGCGCACCCGGCGAGCAGCAGGATGCCGACGGCCCCCGTGAACGGTCTCACAGCGCCTCGACCGTGACGGTCGTCGCCTTCGCACTCGCGACCACGAGGCGGCCGGGCGCGAGCCCGAGCTCCTCGGCGGCCTCGCGCGTCATGAGCGACACGACGCGGAACGGCCCGGCCTGCACGTCGATCTGCGCCATCACGCCGTCGACCTGCACGCGCGTGACGATGCCGGTGAAGCGGTTGCGGGCCGACGCCTTCGCGAGCGGGAACGCCTCGGCGAGGGCCGACGCCGCCTCGGGCTCCTGCAGCAGCGGGAGGAGATCCCTCCCGGCGACGACGGCGCGACCGTTCTCGCCCTTGCGGACGGGCAGCTTGCCGGCGTCACCCCAGCGCCGCACGGTGTCGTCGCTCACCCCGAGCAGCGCCGCGGCTTCCCTCACCGAGAACTCGTTCACGTCCGAAATCCTCCCATAGAGCCGCAGGCGCGGATAGATCACTCCCATTCATCCGCTTGCGCGTCCAGCCCACCGGCGGCGAATGTCACGTGCGTCGGTCTGCCCGAACGCGCACGTCGCAGGCAGGGAGAAGGAAGATGACGACACGCGCGAGCGCGCGGTGGGGCTCGCTGCGAGGATGGAGGCATGCCTGTCGACCCCGGATCCCCGCGCTACGCGCGGCAGCGCATCCTCTCCGGTTTCGGACCCGCCGCGCAGTCGCGGCTCGCGGAGGCCCACGTCGTCGTCGTCGGGGCGGGCGGGCTCGGCAGCTACGTGCTGCCGATCCTCGCCGCGGCCGGTGTCGGCGAGATCACGATCGTCGACGACGACACGGTCGCCGAGTCGAACCTGCACCGGCAGACGCTGCACCTGCCGGCCGACGTCGACCGCAGCAAGGCGCGCTCCGCGGCCGGACGCCTGGCCGTGCTCTCCCCCGAGACGAAGGTGAGGATCGTCGAGAGCCGGTTCGAACCGGGCGCGACGTTCGACCTCCTGCTCGAAGCCGACGTGCTCGTCGACGCCACCGACAACCCGGCCGCGCGCTACCTCGCGAACGACGCGGCGGCGATCCGCGGCATCCCGCTCGTCTGGGGTTCGGCGCTCGCCTACGCGGGCCAGACCGGCGTCGCGTGGGACGAGAAGGGGGTCGACTACCGCGACCTCTTCCCCGAGGACGGCGACGCCGCCGCGGGCGACACGTGCGACGTCGTCGGGGTGCTGCCGAGCGTCCCCGCCGTGATCGGATCGATGATGGCGACCGAGGTGCTCAAGCTGATCACCGGCGTCGGCGAGCCGTTGCTCGGACGCGTCGCCGCCTACGACGCACTCACCGGTCGCACGCGCGAGATCGAGTACCGTCGCGATCCGGAGGCGCCGCGCCCCGGGTCGCTCGAGGAGAGGACGGCGGCGAAGGTGGACGCTCCGCAGCGCACGATCAGCCCGGAGGAGCTGCGCGACGAGCTGGCGAGCCCGAACCCGCCGCTGCTGCTCGACATCCGCGAGCCGTGGGAGGCCGAGCTCGTCTCGATCCCCGGTTCGAGGCTCATCCCGATGGGCCAGATCCCCGAGGTCGTGACGCAGCTCGACTCCGACGCCGAGACGGTCGTCTACTGCCACCACGGCGTGCGCTCGGCACGGGTGCTCGAGTTCCTCGAGCAGAACGGGTTCACCGCGGCGCGGCACCTCACCGGCGGCGTCGACGCGTACGCGGCGAAGGTCGACCCGTCGCTCGCGAGGTACTAGTGGCCCGCACCCCGGTCGCCGAGCACGAGGGTCGCGTGCGGGCGTTGCTCGCGCCGCTGCGCACCCGGGAGACCGAAGAGGTCGCGGTCGGTTCCGCACTCGGGCGGGTGCTGGCGGGCACGGTGGTGTCGCCCATCGATCTGCCCCCGTTCCGCAACTCCCAGATGGATGGTGTCGCCGTCCGCTCAGCCGACGTGCATCCCGGCGTCTCGCTGCCGCTCGCGGGCGAGGTCGCTGCCGCGGCCGGAACCCCGGCCCCGCTCGCCCCCGGCACGGCGGTGCGGATCATGACGGGGGCGCCCGTCCCCGAGGGGGCGGATGCCGTGGTGCCGATCGAGGACACGGTGATGACCGACGACGGTCGGGTCACGATCGCGTCCGCCTGGGCGACGGGGTTCTACATCCGCGATGTCGGTTCCGACCTGCGCGCGGGCGACGAGCTGCTGCCGGCCGGGCAGCGCCTGGCGTCCCGTCACCTCGCGGCGCTCGCGGCCGCCGGCCTCACCACAGTGTCGGTGGTGTCGCGGGTGCGGGTGGCGGTGATCTCGACGGGCTCCGAGCTCGTGGCGCCGGGTGAGGCGCTCGGGCCGGGGCAGATCGCCGACTCCAACGGCACGGCGCTCGTCGCCGCGGCCCGGGATGTCGGCGCCGAGATCGTGCTCGAGGGCCGGGTGGTCGACGACGCGGACGCCTTCGCGGCGCTGCTGGATGCGGCGCTCGCCGCCGACGCCGAACTCGTCCTCACCTCGGGGGGGATCTCGATGGGCACGCACGAGGTCGTGCGCGACACCCTCGAGCCGCTCGGCGCGACGATCGACGTGCTCGCGATGCAGCCGGGCGGACCGCAGGCGATCGCGGCGTACCGCAGCATCCCCGTCGTGTGCTTCCCGGGCAACCCGGTGTCGAGCCAGCTCTCCTTCCTGCTCTTCGTCGAGCCGATCCTGCGCGAGCTCGCCGGGCTGCCCGACCGCATCCGGGTGTCGCGCGTGCTCGACGAGCCGATCACCTCGGTGGCGGGCAAGCGGCAGTTCCTGCGCGGGCGCGCGCTGCCCGACGGGCGGGTGGCGACCGTCGGCGGTCCGTCGTCGCACCTCGTCGCGGCCCTCGCCGCCGCCGACGTGCTCGTCGACGTCCCCGAAGACGCCACCGAGCTCCCCGCGGGCGCGACTGTGGAAACCTGGGAGCTATGAGCGAGCACGGCGCCTCAGCACTGACCCACCTCGACGACGAGGGGCGTGCCCGGATGGTCGACGTCGGCGGCAAGGCCGTCACGCGCCGGGTCGCCGTCGCCACCGGGCGGTTCGACACGACGCCGCAGGTCGTCGCGCTGCTGCTGTCCGACGGCCTGAAGAAGGCCGACGCCCTCGCGACCGCGCGGATCGCCGGCATCCAAGCCGCGAAGCGCACGAGTGAGCTCATCCCACTCGCCCACCTGCTGCCGCTCGAGAAGGTCACGATCGAGTTCGAGCCGGAGGAGTCGTCGATTGTCCTCCGCGCGACCGTCGCCGTCACGGCGAAGACGGGCGTCGAGATGGAGGCGCTCACCGCCGTCGCGGTCGCGGGACTCACGCTGCACGACATGGTCAAGGCCGTCGACCCCGCGTGCGTGCTCGGCGACATCCGGCTCGTCGAGAAGACGGGCGGGAAGCACGGCCACTGGACCCCAGACGGTCACCACGCGCGCGGGCACGGCGAGACCGCACCGCGCGGGACTGCCGTCGTGCTCGTCTCGTCGACCGGCGCCGCCGCCGGCACCCGCGACGACCGCACCGGCCCGGTGATCGTCGACTGGATGCGGGCGCAGGGCTACGCCGTCGACGAGCCCGTCGTCGTGCCCGACATCGACATCGAACGCGCCCTCGCGGCCGCTGTCTCCGGCGCGCCTGCGCTCGTCATCACGACGGGCGGCACCGGCATCCACCCGCAGGACCTCACGCCCGAGGCGACCCGCGCCGTGCTCGACCGCGAGCTGCCCGGCATCGCGGAGGCCATCCGCGCGGCGGGTCGCGCGGCGACGCCGACGGCGGCCCTGTCCCGCGCGCTCGCCGGCATCGCGGGCTCGACGATCGTCGTCAACCTCCCGGGCTCGCCGGGCGGGGTGCGCGACGGGCTCGCGGTGCTCGAGACCCTGCTCCCGCACGTGCACGATCAGCTCGCGGGCGGCGCGCATGAGTGAGCCCGTCGCCTTCGTCACCGACGCCCCGATCGACCGCGCGTGGCTCGAGGCGCAGGTGATGACGGATGCCGACGGGGCGCTCGTCGTGTTCGAGGGTGTCATCCGCAACCACGACCACGACGCCCCGGTGTCGAGCCTCGACTACCAGGCCCACCCCGACGCGGAGCGCTTCCTCGCGGACGTGTGCGCGTCGATCGCGACCTCGTCGGGGCTGCGCGTCGCGGCGGCGCATCGCGTCGGGCACCTCGCGATCGGGGACGTCGCACTCGTCGCCGTCGTCGCCGCGCCCCACCGCGCGGAGGCCTTCGCGACCTGCGCGGAGCTCGTCGACGAGATCAAGCAGCGCGTGCCGATCTGGAAGCGCCAGCACCTCGCCGACGGTCCCTCGGAGTGGGTCGGGCTTTAGGTCACTCGACCGACGGTTGCATCAGTACCGACGAGCACTCGTGCCATCGCGTGCTCGAGCGCCGAGGCATCCGGGTCCGTGTCCACGTCGTGCCCGCTGCCGACCTGCCGCGTCTGTGCCCGAGCACTCGCTGCGTAGGAATCCGCCAGGTCGCGCATCGCCTTGGCCAGGGTCTCGTTCGGAGTGCCCTCGGCAGCGAGTCGAAGCGCCTTGACGGCTGCGTTCCGTCCACTTGCCCAGCTGCCGTCCGCGAATACGAAGATCGAGGTGCTACCCGTCACGGAGATCATCCACCCCGGCGCGCCGTGGAGGCTCGTGCCCTCCACCCCTCGCTCGAGCGCCAGTACGGCGAACCTGCTCGCCGCGGCCTGGATGCCCTCGCGGTTGCGGCGCGCCGCTTCCTGCTCGGCAGCCACTCGGGCTTCCTCCGCGGCCACGGCGTCGTCGAGGGTCACACAGAGAGGCTAGAGGTCAGCCGCCGGAGAAGGGCGGCAGCACGTCGACGCGGGCTCCGATCGCGCGGGCGGGGTCGCGCGTCACGACGCCGTCCACGAGGAAGGAGCCCTTCGCGAGCACCGGTCCCAGCGAGGGGTAACGCGCCAGGAGGGTGTCGCGCAGCTCGCCGACTGTCGCCGCCGCGAGGTGCTCCTCGTCGCGGCCGGCGGGCTCTGCCGCGGCCGCGAAGTACCGCACGAGCACCTCAGCCACGACGCTCAGCCACCGATCGCACCCATCGAGCGCTCGGGCCGCACGAAGTCGGCCGCGTCGATGCCGTGCCCGGCCTGCTTGTTCCACATCGCACCCTGCCAGCGCGACGCGATCTCGGCATCCGAGGCACCTCCGCGCAGCAGCGCGCGCAGGTCGGTCTCGTCGTCGCCGAACAGGCACGACCGCACGGTGCCTTCGGCGGTGAGCCGGGTGCGGTCGCAGGCTTCGCAGAACGAGCGGGTGACCGACGCGATGACTCCGACCGTCGCGGGACCCCCATCCACCGTCCACTCCTCGGCGGGCGCCGACGGGTCTTCGCGGCCGGCGGGCGTCAGCGTGAAGCGCCGGCCGAGCTCGGCCAGCAGCTCCTCCGCCGACACGAGGTTGTCGCGCCGCCAGGTCTCGTCGGCGTCGAGCGGCATCTGCTCGATGAAGCGCAGCTTCACGTCGTTCGCGAGCGCCCACTCGAGCAGCGCCCCCGCGTCGGGGAGGGTCTCGCGCAGCGCGACGGCGTTGATCTTGATCGGCCCGAGTCCCGCCTCACGCGCGGCGTCGAGCCCGCGCAGCACGGCTGGCAGCCGGTCGCGGCGGGTGACGGCGGCGAAGTGCTCGCGGTCGATCGTGTCGAGCGAGACGTTCAGTCGCGTCAGTCCGGCCTCCGCGAGGGCGGCGGCGCGGCGGTCGAGTCCGACGCCGTTGGTCGTCATCGCGAGCGGGATGCCGGGGGCGACCTGCGACGACGCCCGGATGATGTCGACGAGGTCGGGTCGGGTGAGCGGCTCGCCACCCGTGAAGCGCACCTCGCGCACGCCGAGGTCGTGCACGGCGATCCCGACGAGGCGGCCGATCTCGTCGGCGGAGAGCAGGTCGCGCATCGGGATGACCGGCAGCCCTTCCGCGGGCATGCAGTAGGTGCAGCGCAGCGAGCACGCCGAGGTGATCGAGACCCGCAGGTCGCGCGCGATGCGACCGAAGCGGTCGACGAGGTCGGAGGTCTCCGGTCGTCCCTCGCGCGACGGCGCGGCGGCGGGATCGCGGCGCAGTGCCGGGATTCCGAGGGCGACGGCGGGCATCCTCCCACCCTACGGCGCGGGGGTTCGCGGCGCCGCGAAAGTGAGGTTGACTGGAGACGTGCGACGACTCGCCGGACCCGCCGCCCTCGCGCTCGTGCTTCCTCTCGCCGCCTGTGCGGCGGTGCCGACCGACCCGGGGGTCGATCTCGTGCGCGCCGGCTGCCCGGTCGACATCCGCATCCACACCGATGACCTTCCGCACGCGGAGTGGGGCTTCCTCTACGCGCTGCTCGACGCCGACGAGATCGAAGTCGGCGACGACCGGGTGACCGCGCCGCTCGTCGTCGACGGGGAGCCGACCGGCTCGACCCTCACGATCCTGCTCGGCGATCCCCTCGACGGCGTGAGCGTCAACACGCTCCTGCAGGACGACTCGGACATCCTTCTCGGGGCGGTCGACACCGACGTCGCGCTCCTCGACGCGAAGCGCGCCCCGACCGTGGGCGTGTTCGCCCCACTGGCTCGCGACCCGCGGCTGCTCTTCTGGGACGCCGAGGTCTATCCGAACCTGCGCACCATCGAGAACATCCGCGCCACGTCGACCCCTGACGGCGCGGCGCTCATGCCGGTCGCGGCGGTGCCGGGCGATCCGTTCACGAGCTATGCGATCGGGATGGGCTGGATCCTGCCCGAGCAGATCGTGGCGGGCACCGACGTCGAGGTCGAGCTCACGGTGCCGGCGTTCCTCGAGTCGGGGGCACTCCGCGCCCAGGCGGGAGACGCCCTGCTCGTGCCGCACCTCCTCGAGCAGCCCGATGTGCCGCGTGCGGCGCGCTGGCAGGTGATCGACTCGCTCGGCTACACGCGCGACGCGGGAGTGCTGTCGGCCGAGCCTCACACCCTCGTGCGATCGAGCGACTGCCTGCACGAGCTCGTGCCGATCCTGCAGCGCTCGCTCGTCGACTATCTCGAGCAGCCGGAGCGCGTGAACGAACTGCTCGTCGAACTCGCCGCGCAGTTCGGCGACGAGGCCTACGACGCCGACGCCGTCGCGTTCGCGAGCGACGAGCTGCTCTCGCAACGCTTCGCCGGCAACTACCGCGACGGCACCATCGGCGACTTCGACCTCGGCCGGGTGCGGGGACTCTTCGAGAACGCGATCCCGCGTTGGCTCGACGCCGAACTCCCCGTGCCGTCGGGGGTGGCGCCGGAGGACATCATGACCAACGACTTCATCGACAGGTCGATCGGCCTGTAGCCGCGCGGCAGCGGATCACGTCAGAGCAGGTGACGCGAACCCCACCCGCGCTCCGGAGACACAGCAGCGGGTGCCGGGTCTCTCGCCACGACCCCGAGCGTCTCCACCGATTTCGCGTACTGGAACCCCGCGCGGGCGGTGAACTCGTCATCGTCGATCGTGTAGCGCCCGTGCAGCCCCGCCTCGACGATGCGCCACGGGCGCGCGTTCGACGGGGTGAGCGCCGACCCGGTGTCGGCGACGAACTGCCTGTAGTCGTAGTCGTACCCGTAGGGCGTCTCGAGCCGCAGCGAGAACGTGTCGACCGCGATCGTGCCCGCCGCGAGGTCGATCTGCAGCATCCGCTGGAATCCGGTCGCGCGCTCGCCGGTGTGGGTGCGGTACTCCTGGTAGTCGGCGACGAGCTCGGTGACGGTGTGACCCGGGATGCCGCCCGCGTCGTCGGTGCGGATCTGCCCGAGCCCGTGGAAGTGACCGGAGAGCACGAGCACGACGTTGCGGTTCGGGGCGATGAGTCGCTCCCAGAGCTCCTGACCGCGGGACACCCAGCGTGACGACGTCGACCGCGCAGCCCGGCTGTCGACGGTGTCGGGCGTCACGTGCTCGTGCGTCGACAGGATGACGTTGTGGTCGGGATGCGCGGCGACGACCTCCTGCGCCCACGCGATCTCGCGGTCGTCGAAGGCGTACGGCAACGACAGCATGAGGAACCGCGCGCCCTCGGCCTCGAAGGTCGAGAAGTTCGCCGAGTTGTCGTCGGGCGCGAGCGACCCGCCGTACCAGGGCGTCTCCGCGTACCGCGCCGGGCCGAAGTACGCGTTGAAGAGCGACGCGTCGGCGCCGCGGAGGTTGTCGTGGTTGCCCGGCAGCACGCTGTTGGGCACCCTGGCATCGTCGAGGATCGACTGGATCGCCGACGCGCGTTCGTACTCGCGCAGCGCCCGCTCGGCGGTCTGTTCCGGATCGACCCAGTTCTGGATGACGTCGCCTGTGTGCGTGGCGAACTCGATCTTCCGGCCCGGGGCGTTGGCGGCGATCCAGGAGGTGATCGCCGCGTAGACCTCGGGATACGACTCGGTCAGGTACTGCGTGTCGGTGATGTGCGAGATCGCGAGGTCGTAGTCGTCCGGGTTCTCGAGTGCCCCGTCCGGTGCGGATGCCATCGCCGCCTCGGTGCGCGGACCGTTCTGCACCAGCAAGGCGACCTGACCATCGCGCAGGTCGGATTCCGCGAGCTCCCCGCTCAGCACCATCGAGTCGCCCGTGCCGGCGTCGAGCAGCCTCCACGCGTCACCTGCCCAGACCGAGAGCTGCACCTCGGTGCGACCGGTGCCGCGACCCGCCCAGGTGACGGTCGAGCCGACCTGCAGGTCGGACCCGTCGAGCACGAGCCGCTGGTAGGGGTAGGCGTAGCCGTCGTCGTCGATGGGGCCGGGTGCGAGGGGGTCGAGGCGGGTCTCATTCTCGCCCGCGAGGGTCGCGAGCGGTCCCAGCTCGGTCGTCCCACCCCACGCCTCGACCACCGTCACGGGCGCACCCTCGGGCTGTTCCGGCTCGGAGGCCGGACTCGCGGTCGGCGCCGGGAAGTCGGGCTCCAGCTCCACCCGGAGCGTCGGTTCGATCCACACGACCTCGTCGATCGCCCCGGGCGTCGCGACACCGACCACGAAGTCGTCGGCGTCGACGCCGGTGAACCTGCTGCGCTGGAACGTCTGCTCGAGCAGGCGGTCGGGCTGGTAGGTCGTCAGGGCGATCCCCTTCGTGCACGGGCTCGGCGTCACGTTGATCGCGTCGAGCACGTTCGCGGCGTAGATGCCGACGCTGTCGACCCGGTCGCCCGCCGCATCCGTCAGCCACACCCCCGCACCGAGGAGGGAGAGCGCCGTGTCGTACGTCGTCTCGGCCGTCTCTGCGAGCGCCGTGCCGACATGCGCCGCGAGATACACCTCGCCCGGGTCGAGCGTCGTCCCGGGTGGGATCGTGAACTGCGGCGTCGCGGCACGGGCGCCGTCGACGCGGCAGCGCCACGCCGTCCAGCCGCCCAGGTCGACGGCCTCGGTGCCGTAGTTCCCGAGCTCGAGGAAGTTGCGCTGCACGGCGCCCGCAGGCATCCCCTCGGGGCTCGGGTCGGTCGCGATCTCGCTGATCGCCACCGTCGGTCGGCCCTCGTAGCCGAACGTCGCGTCGACGAGCGTGTCGGGGCGCGTCGCGTTGCGGCGACCCGGCGTGCGCGGCGCGACGACGAAGTCGCCCGACGCCGTGAGCTGATGCGACTCCCCACGCGCCATGTCGAGCGTCGCCGGCAGCTTCGCTCCGCCCTGGCACGCGCTGTCGTGGTGCACGGCGACCGCGGCGCGATCGACGAGGGCGCCGTCGGCGGTGCGGACGAGGATGCCGAACTCGCGGTCGGCGAGCGGGGTCGCGTAGCGAGCGTCGGCGGCACGCGTGAAACCGCCGGCACCGGCGACCCACGTGCCGCCGGGCTCGAGGAGGGTTCCTGCGGCGACGGTGAGCTGGAGGGTGCTCGGACGGAGGCGACCGGTCGCCGTGCACCGGAACAGCTGCCAGCCGCCGAGATCGACCGTCTCGTCGCCGTCGTTGCGCAGCTCGACGAAGTCGTCGTCGTCACCGCCCGCTCCGGCACCGGCCAGCTCGGAGATCACGACGCCCGTGCGGGCCAGGGCCGGGGAGCGCGTGGCATTCGGTGCCGCGATCGACGCCGGAGCGACGATCCAGTCGCGGGCGGGGTCGCCCGTCGCCGCCACCCGCTGCCAGCTCTCGTCCTGCGCGAAGTCGAGCACGTTCGGGAGGTTGCCGCCAACCGGCGTGCACTCCCCCTGCGTCGGCCACGGCTCATCCGGGTAGACGCCGACGAGATCGACCGGACGGTCGTCGGCATCCTCGAGGTAGAGCCCGAAGCCCGTGAGATCGAACGACGACGTGACGTGGTCGTCGCCCGGCATCCCGACCCTGCTCACCGTGAAGATCTCGCCCGGCTGGAGGACGACGCCCGTGAGGTCGCCGAGGGCGAGGCCGACCTTCGCCCGCAGTGCCTTGTAGTTGCAGCTGTAGACCTCCCAGCCGGTGAGGTCGACGGGTTCGTCACCCCAATTGCGCAGCTCGAAGAACACGTCGGCGTCGGAGCGCGCCGCGCCGTTGGTCAGCTCGTTGATCAGCACGGTCGGCGCGGCATGCGGATCGGTTTTCGGCAGAGCGGCCGACGCCGGTTCGGCGACGACGATCGCTCCCCCGACGACGACGAGTGCGGTCAGCGCGGCGAAGATCGGGCGATGCACGCGCCCAGGCTCACCGGGTCAGGTGAACGTGCGGCGACGCGGTGGAGCGTGTCGGGTGAACTCAGCGGCGCGCGGCGTGAAGCTGCGCGACAGGGCGCAACTGCACGACGGGTCGAACGGAGCGCACGGGCCGCTCGGGCTCGGGGGTGTGCTCGGCGGCGTCGAGTTCGAGACCGCGCGCGGCGAGGGCGACGAAGGTGCCCCCGAAGAGCATCACGACGGCGATCATGAACCACGAGGCGCCGAGCGCCGTCGCGGGCTGCACCGCGGGCAGGCCGATCGAGAAGCCCGCCAGAGCGGCGGCGGCGAGCAGGAAGCCGGCGGCGGCGATCGCTGCCCCGATGGTGACACCCGCGTGCTTGCGCATCTCAACTCCTCCGTCGAATGAAGAGACAGAGGCGGGGGCCGACTATGACGCAAGCAGAACCGCCCCCGGCCCCACAATAGGGGACACGGGGGCGGCGGGAGCGAGGGTTTCGCTCAGGATTCGCTCAAGAAGCGGCGGGTCAGCGCGCGGCGCTGCCCTCCGTGTAGCCCTCATCCTGCTGCTTCCACGCGAACAGGGCGCGAAGCTCCTTGCCCGTTTTCTCGATCGGGTGCGCGGCACCCTTCTCGCGGAGCTCGAGGAACTCCTTGGCGCCGCCATCCTGGTCGTCGATGAAGCGCTTCGCGAAAGCACCCGACTGGATGTCGGCGAGCACGCCCTTCATGTTCTCCTTGACCGACGGGTCGATGACGCGCGGGCCCGAGACGTAGTCGCCGTACTCGGCCGTGTCGGAGACCGACCAGCGCTGCTTCGCGATGCCGCCCTCCCACATGAGGTCGACGATGAGCTTGAGTTCGTGTAGCACCTCGAAGTAGGCGATCTCGGGCTGGTAGCCGGCCTCGACGAGCGTCTCGAAGCCGTACATGACGAGCTGCGAGGTGCCGCCGCAGAGCACCGACTGCTCACCGAACAGGTCGGTCTCGGTCTCCTCGGTGAACGTCGTCTTGATGACGCCGGCGCGCGTGCCGCCGATCGCCTTCGCGTACGACATCGCGGTGTCCCAGGCGGTACCCGAGGCGTCGTTCTCGACGGCGACGATGTCCGGGATGCCGCGGCCCGCGACGAACTCGCGACGCACCGTGTGCCCGGGCGCCTTCGGCGCGACGAGGATCACGTCGACGTCGGTCGGCGCCTCGATGTAGCCGAAGCGGATGTTGAACCCGTGGGCGAACGCGAGCGTCTTGCCCGGCGTCAGCTTGTCCTTGATCGACTCGGCGTAGATGCCGCGCTGGTGCTGGTCGGGCGCGAGGATCATGATGACGTCGGCCCACTCGGCGGCGTCGGCGACGCTCTTCACCTCGAAGCCGTCCTCGGTCGCCTTGGCCGTCGACTTGGAGCCGTCCTTGAGGGCGATGGCGACCTCGACACCCGAGTCGCGCAGGTTCTGCGCGTGGGCGTGGCCCTGCGAGCCGTAGCCCACGATCGCGACCTTCTTGCCCTGGATGATCGAGAGGTCGGCGTCCTTGTCGTAAAAGATCTCAGCCATTGGTGTGTTCTTTCCTTCGTTGATCTCGGTGGTTGAGTAGCCGCGCAGCGGCGTGTCGAAACCAGCCCGGTGGGCTGCTAACTCTTGAAAACTCTCTCGGTGATGCTCTTGCCGCCGCGGCCGATCGCGAGAAGGCCCGACTGAGCGATCTCCTTGATCCCGTACGGCTCGAGCATCCGCAGCAGGGCCTGCACCTTGCCGCTGTCGCCGGTCACCTCGATGACGAGGGCGTCGGGCGCGACGTCGACCACGCGCGCGCGGAACAGCGTCACCGCCTCGAGGATCTGCGAGCGGGTGCCGTTCTCGACCTTGACCTTGATGAGCAGGTGCTCCCGCTGCACGGAGGCGTCCTGGTCGAGCTCGACGATCTTGATGACGTTGATCAGCTTGTTGAGCTGCTTGGTCACCTGCTCGAGCGGGAGCTCGTCGACATCCACCACCACGGTGATGCGCGAGAGACCCTCGATCTCGGAGTGACCGACGGCGAGCGACTCGATGTTGAACCCGCGGCGCGCGAACAGTCCCGCGACGCGGGTCAGGAGACCGGGCTTGTCCTCGACGAGGAGCGACAGGACGTGACGCGACATCAGTTATCTCCTCGCGCCGCCGCTGCTGCGGCGCGAGCCGCTCCATCGACCGAGCGCGGTCGCTCGATTGCGCTCATGCTTACTCCTCTTCCCAGGTCGGGGCGAGATCGCGGGCGTACTGCACCTGCGAGTTTCCGACGCCCTGCGGCACCATCGGCCACACCATCGCGTCGCGGCTCACGATGAAGTCGATGACGACGGGGCGGTCGTTGGTCTCGATCGCGAGCTTGATCGCGGGGTCGATCTCTTCGGGCTTCGTGACGCGGATGCCGAGGGCGCCGTACGCCTCGGCGAGCTTCACGAAGTCGGGCACCATGCGGGTCTGCTGGTCGACACCCGTGTGCCCGGTGTCGAGGTCGGTGAACGAGTGGCGGCCGTCGTAGAACAGCGACTGCCACTGCCGCACCATGCCGAGCGAGCTGTTGTTGATCACGGCCACCTTGATCGGGATGTCGTTGATCGTGCAGGTCGCGAGTTCCTGGTTGGTCATCTGGAAGCAGCCGTCGCCGTCGATCGCCCACACGAGCCGGTCGGGCTGGGCCACCTTGGCGCCCATCGCCGCCGGCACCGAGTAGCCCATCGTGCCCGCCCCGCCCGAGTTGAGCCAGGCGTTCGGACGCTCGTACTTGATGAACTGCGCAGCCCACATCTGGTGCTGGCCGACACCCGCAGCGTAGATCGCCTCGGGCCCGGAGAGCTGGCCGATGCGCTCGATCACCGTCTGCGGAGCCAGGAGTCCGTCGTCGGGGTCGTCGGTGTAGCCGAGCGGGAAGTTCGACTTGAGTTGGTTCAGCCGCGTCCACCAATCGTCGAGGTCGGGCCCCGACTTCTTCGCGACCGACTCGAACGCGTCGAGCAGCTCGGGCAGCACATCCTTGAGGTCACCCACGATCGGCACGTCGGCGTGCTTGATCTTGCCGATCTCCGCCGGGTCGATGTCGACGTGCACGACCTTCGCGTTCGGGGCGAACTCGCTCACCTTGCCGGTGACCCGGTCGTCGAAGCGCGCGCCGAGCGCGATGATGAGGTCGCTCTCCTGCAACGCGAGCACCGCGGGCACCGTGCCGTGCATGCCCGGCATGCCGAGGTGATGCGGGTGCGAGTCGGGGAACGCGCCGCGCGCCATGAGGGTCGTGACGACCGGCAGGTTGGTGCGGTCGGCGAGCTTGAGCAGCTCCTTGTGGGCACCCGCCCGCACGACGCCGCCGCCGACGTAGAGCACGGGACGCTTCGACTCGAGGATGAGCTCCGCCGCCGCCGTGATCTGCTTGCCGTGCGCCTTCGTCACCGGCCGGTAGCCCGGAAGGTCGAGCTTCGGCGGCCACGAGAAGTTCATGAGGCCCTGCTGGGCATCCTTCGTGATGTCGACGAGCACGGGACCGGGGCGGCCGGTCGAGGCGATGTGGTACGCGGAGGCGAGCGCCGCGGGCACGTCTTCCGCGCGCTTCACGAGGATCGAGTGCTTCGTGATCGGCATCGTGATGCCCACGATGTCGACCTCCTGGAAGGCATCCGTGCCCATCGACGTCGAGAACACCTGGCCGGTGATCGCGAGCAGCGGCACCGAGTCCATGTAAGCGTCGGCGATCGCGGTGACGAGGTTCGTCGCTCCGGGGCCCGAGGTCGCGATCGCGACGCCGACCCGACCCGACGCCGCGGCGTAGCCCTCGGCCGCGTGGCCGGCGCCCTGCTCGTGGCGCACGAGGATGTGGCGGATGGCGGTCGAGGCCATCAGCTCGTCGTAGAACGGCATGATCGCGCCGCCCGGGAGGCCGAAGACGTCGGTGACGCCGAGCTTCTCGAGGGAGGCGAGGATCGCGCCGGATCCGGTCATCTGCGCGCTGTCGCGCGGGGGTGCGGGATGGGCGTCCGCAGTCATGGGATTCCTATCGAGTGCGATGAGTGTCTGGAGTGCGACTACCCCGTGACCGCGCCCTCGGCGGCCGAGTGCACGAGCTTGGAGTACTTCGCGAGAACGCCACGGGTATAGCGCGGAGGCAGAGGAGCCCAGCCGGAACGGCGGCTCTCCAGCTCGGCCGGATCGACCAGTAGGTCGATCGACCGGGCTGCGATATCGACCCGTATCAGATCACCATCACGCACGAAGGCGATCGGACCTGCGTCCACCGCCTCGGGAGCGACGTGGCCGATGCACAGGCCGGTTGTGCCGCCTGAGAATCTGCCGTCGGTCAATAGTAGGACATCTTTTCCGAGCCCCGCGCCCTTGATGGCGGCGGTGATGGCGAGCATCTCGCGCATCCCGGGCCCGCCCTTGGGGCCTTCGTAGCGGATGACGACGACGTCGCCGTGCTGGATCTCGCCCGCGGCGAGGGCATCCATCGCCGCGCGCTCGCGCTCGAACACGCGCGCCGGGCCTTCGAAGGTGGCGGCGTCGAAGCCCGCCGTCTTGACGACCGCACCCTCGGGCGCCATCGATCCCTTGAGGATCGTGAGTCCGCCGGTGGCGTGGATCGGCTGGTCGAGCGGCTTGAGCACCTCGCCGTCGAGCGGCGGGAGGTTGAGCTCCTCGAGGTTCTCGCGCATCGTCTTGCCGGTGACGGTCATGACGTCGCCGTGCAACAGGCCCCCGTCGAGCAGCGCCTTCATGAGCACGGGCACGCCGCCGCGACGGTCGACGTCGTTCATGACGTACTTGCCGAACGGCTTGAGGTCGCCGATGTGCGGCACCTTCGAGCCGATGCGGTTGAAGTCGTCGAGCGTGAGATCGACCTCGGCCTCGTGCGCGATCGCGAGCAGGTGCAGCACGATGTTGGTGGAGCCGCCCAGCGCCATGCCGACCGCGATGGCGTTCTCGAACGCCTCCTTGGTGAGGATGTCGCGCGCCGTGATGCCGAGGCGCAGCAGGTTGACGACGGCCTCGCCCGAGCGGTGGGCGTACATGTCGCGGCGTCCGTCGGCGGCGGGCGGGGAGGCAGATCCGGGCAGCGAGAGGCCGAGCGCCTCGGCCACCGACGCCATCGTGTTGGCGGTGTACATGCCGCCGCACGCGCCCATGCCGGGGGCGAACGCGCACTCGATGCGGTGGGCATCCTCGAGGCTCATCGTGCCGGCGAGCACGCCGCCGACCGCCTCGAAGGAGTCGATGATCGTGATGTCCTTCTCAGTGCCGTCGCTCAGACGCACCCAGCCGGGCGCGATCGAACCGGCGTAGAGGAACACGCTCGAGAGGTTGAGACGGGCCGCCGCCATGAGCATGCCGGGGATCGACTTGTCGCAGCCCGCGAGCAGCACGGAGCCGTCGAGGCGCTCCGCCTGCATGACGACCTCGACCGAGTCGGCGATGACCTCACGGGAGACGAGGGAGAAGTGCATCCCCTCGTGGCCCATCGAGATGCCGTCGCTCACGCTCACCGGGCCGTAGTGGAGGGGGTAGCCGCCGCCGGCGTGCACGCCCTCCTTCGCCGCGCGTGCGAGACGGTCGAGGCTCAGGTTGCAGGGGGTGATTTCGTTCCACGAGCTCGCGATGCCGATCTGCGACTTGTCCCAGTCGGCGTCGCCCATGCCGACGGCACGGAGCATCCCGCGGCTCGTCGTGGCTTCGACGCCGTCGGTGACGGTGCGGGAGCGCGGCTTGTGATCGGGCAGTTCCGGCATGCTCCGAGGTTACCGCCGCCGCGCGCGGGCCGCCGACGCGGGACGGCTCGCGGTCAGTGCCCGATCGTGTCGGAATCGCCGCCCGGGTCTCCCGCGAGGGTGTCGAGCTCGGCGAGGTCGTCGGCGGAGAGCTCGAACGAGAACACGTCGAGGTTCTCCCGCATCCGGTCGGCCGACCCCGACTTCGGGATGGCGACGATGCCGTGCTGCACGTGCCAGCGCAGCACGACCTGGGCGGGGGTGCGCCCGAGCCGCTCCGCCACCGCGGTGATCGCGGGGCGGGCGAGGAACTCGCGCACCCCGCTCTGCCCGCCGAGCGGGCTGTACGCCTCCGTCACGATTCCGTGAGCCTCGTGGTACGCGCGCTCCTCCGCCCGCGTGATCGACGGACTGAGCTGCACCTGGTTGACGGCGGGCACGGTGCCGGTCTCGGCCGCGAGCCGCTCGAGGTGGGCGACCTTGAAGTTGGAGACGCCGATCGCGCGGGCCAGCCCCTCCTCCTGGAGCTTCTCGAAGGTGCGCCACGTGGAGAGGTACTCGTCGCGGGCGGGAAGCGGCCAGTGGATGAGCAGCAGGTCGACGTACGCGACGTCCATCCGGTCGAGCGCCGCCCGCAACCCGCCGATCGCGCGGTCGCCGCCCTGGAACTGACCGTCGAGCTTCGTCGTGACGAAGAACTCCTCGCGCGGGAGACCGGTGCGCCGCACGCCCTCCGCGACCCCCGCCTCGTTGCCGTAGCGCGTCGCGGTGTCGATGTGCCGGTAGCCGATCTCGGCGGCGGCGACCACGGCATCCGCCACCTCGGCGTCGTCGAGGGGCCAGGTGCCGAGGCCGAGCTGCGGGATCGAGCCGCCGGAGTTGAGGGGAATCGAGGGGATGCTCATCCGGTCAGTCTGCCGAACGCTCCTGCTCGGCGCTCGCGCGGTCGACGTCGTCGGCGAGTTCGTCGACGACGAGCAGATCGGTGCGCAGGTTCTTGGTGCGGTAGCCGGCGCGCCCGATCATGTGCGCCGCCACCGGCTGCGTCAGCAGCTGGAACAGCACGACGGGGATCAGGAGCAGCACGGCGGCCCAGCTGCGGGAGGCGAGGGCGACGGCGATCACGATGCAGATGAGGCCGAGCACCTGGGGCTTCGTGCCCGCGTGCAGGCGGGACAGCGCATCGGGGAAGCGCAGGATGCCGACCCCGGCGACGAGCGACAGCGCCGCCCCGAGCACGACGAACACCGCCGCGGCGGTATCGAGCACCTGGTCGATCACGGCGTCTCCCTCTCCCCCGCGCGGCGGTCCTGCTGGCTCACGTAGCGCGCGACGGCGACGGTCGACAGCGCGGCCGTGCCGGCGAGCACGAGCATCACCGGGATCGTGCGGGTGTGGCCGTTGAGCACCATCTCGGCGCCCACGACGAGCAGCAGCGTCGTCAGCAGGACGTCGGAGGCGAGCATCCGATCGAGGATCGTCGGACCGCGCACGATGCGGATCACCGATGCGACGGCCGCGGCGGCGAACAGCACCCCGGCGACGATCACGAGCACGGGGATCATGCCCGCACCCGCTCGAGGTCGTCGCGCGAGCCGAGGGCGCGGATGACGGACGCTTCGATCGCGAGGGCCGAGCGGCGCCCCTTCTCGACGCCCTCCTCGTCACCCGCGGCGAGCAGGTGCAGGAAGAGCATCGAGCGCTCGCGGTCGATCTCGAGCACGAGGGTTCCGGGCACGAGGGAGATCACGGTCGCCGTGACCGAGAGCACGAAGTCCGACCGCGTGCGCAGCGGCACCTCGATGATCGCGTTGAGCGGCAGCTTTCCCGGGCGGAACGCCTGAGCCGCGACGGTCACCGACGACACCACGAGGTCGAGAGTGAACTTCAGCACGAAGACCGCGAACCAGAGGATGTTGAAGCGACCCGACAGTTCGACCGGCGGCAGGTAGAAGATGCGGGTGACGCCGACCGCGACGAGCAGACCGGAGAGCGCCGACAGCCAGCTGATCTCGCCCCAGAGCAGCATCCAGAGCAGGATCAGGCCGACGAGCAGCGGGATCTGCTGCAGCACCCGCTTGCCCATGCTCTTCTTCGTCTCGGTGCGGGGCTCGGAACCGCCCACCGTCTGTGCCTCAGTCATCGAGACCGCCCGGGACACCGTCGGGGAACACCGCGGTCACGTAGCCCCGCTCGCCGAGGACGGCGGCGGCGCGGTCGCCGAACTCGTACAGCGGCCCGGCGAAGACCGTGAGGGCGACGGTGACGACGACGAGGCCGACCGTCGACGCGATCATGAGCCGCGGGATGCGCGTGCGCACGGCGACGGGCTCCGCGTCGGCTGCGGCGCCGGACTCCGACTTCTCGGAATCCTCCTCCGCCACCGGCGCGGGGCTCCAGAACACGCGGCTCCACACGCGCATGAGCGCGTACAGGGTGAGCAGCGAGACGAGGGCACCGGCGGCGACGTTGACCCAGGCGAAGCCGTCGCCCGACGAGATCGCCGCCTCGAAGAGGCCGAGCTTGCCGAGGAACCCGGAGAACGGCGGGATGCCGCCGAGATTGAGCGCGGGCACGAGATACAGGATCGCGACGACGGGGGCGGCGGCCAGCATCCCGCCGAGTTTCGGGATCGCCGTCGTGCCGCCGACTTGTTCGATCAGCCCCGCCGCGAGGAAGAGCGCCGTCTGCACGACGATGTGGTGCACGACGTAGTAGATCGTCGCCGACATCCCGTCGACGGTGCCGAGCCCGATGCCGAGGATCAGGTAGCCGATGTGGCTCACGAGCGTGAACGAGAGCAGACGCTTGATGTCGGTCTGGGCGACCGCGCCGAGCACGCCGATGATCATCGTGAGAGCCGCGACGACGAGCAATGCGCCGTTGAGTTCCGGTGCCGGGAAGAGCAGCGTCTCCGTGCGGATGATCGCGTAGACGCCGACCTTCGTCAGGAGTCCTGCGAAGACCGCGGTCACGGGAGCCGGCGCCGTCGGGTACGAGTCGGGCAGCCAGAAAGAGAGCGGGAACACCGCCGCCTTGATGCCGAATCCGAGCAGCAGCATGACGTGCAGGACCAGGCGCACGGTGGGGTCGATCTCCTCCATCCGCAGGGCGATGTGGGCGAGATTCACGGTGCCGAGTGCGCCGTAGATCATGGCGATCGAGGCGAGGAACAGGCTCGACGAGAGCAGGCTCACGACGATGTACGTCGTGCCGGTGCGGATGCGCGGCTCGGTGCCGCCCAGCGTGATGAGCACGTAGGAGGCGACGAGGAGGATCTCGAAGCCGACGTAGAGGTTGAACAGGTCGCCCGCGACGAACGCCGTGTAGACGCCCGTCGCGAGGATCAGGTACGCGGGGTTGTAGATCGTGACGGGTGTCTCGTCGTCGCCGAAGGCGAGACCCTGCCCGACCGAGAAGAGGAGGACGGCGAGCAGCACGATGCTCGACACCACGAGCAGCAGCGCCGAGAGCCGGTCGACGACGAGCACGATGCCGAACGGCGCCTGCCAGCCGCCGACCTCGACCACCACGGTGCCGAGCGTGTCCACGCCGACGAGCAACACCGCCGAGATCGCCGTGGTCACGGTGAGGGCGATGACGGTGACGATCCGCTGGGCCCGCAGCCGCTTGCCGAGCGCGAGCGACATCGCCGCGCCGACGAGCGGCGTCAGCACGACGAGCGGCGCGAGGGTCGCGAGCAACGCGGCGGTCATGCGCGCTCCTCCTCGGACTCCGAGACCGCGGACGGGTCGGGGGCGAACTCGGTGTCCTCGGCGATCGCCTCGCCCGAGCTCGAGAACTCCGAGCCCTCGAGCTCGGTGCGGATCTCGAGGTCGGCGATGTCATCCGTCACCTCATCGCGCTGGGCGAGGCGCCACGAGCGGTAGATGAGCGCGAGCAGGAAGGCCGACACGGCGAAGGTGATGACGATCGCCGTGAGGGCGAGAGCCTGCGGCAGCGGATCGGCCATGCGTGCGTCCGACTCGCCGCCGACGATCGGGGCCGTGCCGGGCGGGCCGGCGACGATGAGGATGAGCAGGTTGGCGGCGTTGCCGAGCAGCAGGATGCCGAGCAGCACCCGCGTCATCGAGCGTTCGAGGATCAGGTAGACGCCGCACGCGAAGAGCACGGCCATCACGACGATCAGCACGAGGGAGACGCTCACGGCTTCACCCCCGACATCGGGGCGGCGACGTGGTCGCTCCGGTCACCCGACTCCAGCTCGCGGTCCAGCTCCGCGCCGAGGCTGCGCAGCACGTCGAGCACGAGGCCGATGACGACGAGGTACACCCCGATGTCGAACACCGAGGCCGAGACGACGTCGAGACTGCCGATCGGTCCGAGGTCGAGGGTGAACCAGCCGGAGGTGAGCGGCGCGAGGCCGAACAGCAGGGGCACCGCGGCGGCACCGGCGGCGAGCGCGAGACCGAGGCCGAGCACTCGGCCCGCGTCGAACGGCGCGGCGGCGCCGAGCTCGACGCGACCACCGGCGAGGTAGCGGGCGACGAGTGCGAGGCCCGCGACGAGCCCGCCCGCGAAGCCGCCGCCGACCGCGTTGTGGCCGACGAGCAGCAGGTAGAGCGACACGATGATGAGCGCGTGGAAGAGCAGCCGCACGGCCACCTCGAGCAGGATCGAGCGGTTCTCGGGCGCGAGGGTGCGGCCGGCGAGCAGCCACGAGCCGCGGCCGACGGGAACCTCGCGAGCCACGGCGTGCGCGCGGCGGTCGCGGAACGTCGAACGCTGGGAGCGTCGCGAGGAGCGCGGGAGGTCGTCGGCCCGGGTGCGCAGGAAGATCAGGCTCGCGACCCCGGTGGCGGCCGCGATGACGACGGTGAGCTCGCCCATGGTGTCCCACCCGCGGAGGTCGACGAGGGCGACATTGACGACGTTGTAGCCGTGCCCCTCTTCGACCGCGAGCTCGGGCCAGGCCACCGACACCGGCGTCGAGATGCGGGCGTCGGTCGCGACGAGGGCGACGACCGCCATCGTGACGCCGACGGCGACGCCGAGAGCGGCACGCAGCAACCGGTGCGAGGTCCCGTGCTTCTCGCCGAGCCGGGCCGGCAGACGTCGCAGCACGAGCACGACGGCGACGAGGGTCACGAGCTCGACGAGCACCTGCGTGAGCGCGAGGTCGGGTGCCCCCTGCACGACGAAGAGAGCCGCCATGCCGAGACCGGTGACGCCGACGAGCAGCACGGCTTGGAAGCGCTTCGCGGCGACGGTCGCGGCGATCGCCGCCGCGACCATGAGCGCGCCGACGACCGGCTGCGCGGGATGCTGCGCCAGGTCGACCACCTCGGGCAGGCCGGTCGCGGGCAGCACGCTCCACACCGCGGCGACCGCGACGAAGAGGATGACCGCGAGGTAGAACGGCAGCGAGCCCCGCTGTGTGAGCCCCGTCACGGTCGCGGCGACGACGTCGATGCCGCGCACCATGCCGCGGTAGGCGCGCTCGCCCATCGCGGCATCCCCGGCCGGGGCCTCGGCGGGCATCCGTCGCGCGAAGAGCAGCACGAGCACGATACCGAGCGCGAGCACGAGCGCCGAGAAGCCGAGCGCGGGTTCGAGTCCGTGCCAGAAGGCGACATGTCCGGCCTCGTCGGCGTCGGCGTAGCCCGCCGCGACCTCGAGGGCGAGCGGGTCGAGCACGGCGGCGAACGGACCGCCGACGAAACCGAGCGCGGCGAGCAGCACCGGCGGGGTGAAGAACACCCAGGTCTCGAGGCGCGGGTAGCGGCGCTCCTCGGGCAGCGGCTCCACCCCCGGCTTGTCGGCGAAGGCTCCCCACACGAAGCGGTACCCGTAGGCGATCGTGAACGCCGAGCCGATGACGACGCCCGCGAGCGCGATCCACGCCCAGAGGTCGCCGTGCACGCCCGCCTCGAACAGAACCGTGAGCACCGACTCCTTCGCGACGAAACCGAACGCGATCGGGAGCCCCGCCATCGACAGCACCGCCGCGATCGAGGCGCCGGCGAGCAGCGGCGCGCGGCGCCCGAACCCGGTGATGCGGCGCAGGTCGCGCGTGCCGCAGCCGTGGTCGACGATGCCGACGATGAGGAACAGCGCCGACTTGAAGAGCGCGTGCGAGAGCAGCATGAGGATCGCCGCCACCGCACCGGCGGCCCCACCCCAGCCGGCGATCACGACGAGCAGCCCGAGCTGGCTCACCGTGCCGTGCGCGAGCACGAGTTTCAGGTCGGTCTGCTGGAGAGCGCGCACGGCACCCACCATCAGCGTGAGGAGGCCCAGCCCCACGAGCACCTCACGCCATCCCGGAACCTCGGCGTAGCCGGGAGCGAGCCGCGCGGCGAGGTAGATGCCCGCCTTCACCATCGCGGCGGCGTGCAGATAGGCGCTCACGGGAGTCGGTGCCGCCATCGCTCCGGGCAGCCAGAAGTGGAACGGCACGATCGCGGACTTCGACAGCACGCCCACGAGCACGAGTCCGATCGCGATCGGCAGCAGCGGATCGGTCGGCGGGTTCGCGACGAGCTCCGAGAGGGATGTCGTGCCGCCGAGCTGGGCGAGCCAGACGAGTCCGACGAGCATCACGAGACCGCCGAGGGTCGTCACGAGCAGCGCCTGCAGCGCGGCCGTGCGGCTCGAGCGCTTGCTGCTGTTGTGCCCGATGAGCAGGTAGGAGAAGACGCTCGTCGCCTCCCAGAAGACGAACAGCAGGTAGACGTCGTCAGCGGCGACGAGGCCGTACATCGAGCCTGCGAAAGCCAGCAGGATGCCGGCGAACTTGGGCACGCCCGCATCCCCCGGCCGGAAGTACGCGGCGCAGTACACGAAGACGAGGGCGCCCACCCCGGTCACGATCAGGAGGAGCAGCAGCGACAGCGCGTCGATGCGGAACGAGAGCGCGAGGTCGAGCTGCGGCACCCAGGGGATCGACTCGGCGACGGTGCCGCCGTCGAGCACGACGGGCAGGGCGGTGAGCGCGTGGCCGAAGGCGGCGGCGGGGACGGCCGCGGCGACGAGGAACGCGCCGCGGCCCAGGACTCGCGCGAGGATCGGGATGACCAGTGCGGCGAGCGCGAAGACGAGGAGGATGGCGGACATAGCGCTCCTCCCAGCTCTCAGGCGGCGGCTCGCGGCGCGCGGCTGTTCTGCCGTGGTCGTGGTCGTCAGGGCCGAGCGGCCCCTGGAATGTGACGAGTCTACGTTCTCGGCGGGTCGAGTGCCGCGGGTTGAGTGCCGCGCGCAGCGCGGTGTATCGAAACCGCACCAGCGCACGCCCGCGGGTTGAGTGCCGCGCGCAGCGCGGTGTATCGAAACCGCACCGGCGCACGCCCGCGGGTTGAGTGCCGCGCGCAGCGCGGTGTATCGAAACCCGCCCCGAGCAACTCGTCGCCTGGTTCTCCACCGGCTCAGAACTCGACCGCGTGCGTGCAAGAGAGATATGCGAGCATCCCGGATGCCCTACTGCTACCTCCTCCGCTGCGCGGACGGTTCGTACTACTGCGGCAGCACGCGGCACGAACTCCACGTACGGATCGAGCAGCACGGTTCGGGGCGGGGCTCCGAGTACACGGCGACGCGTCTTCCCGTCGAGGTCGTGTGGGCTGCGGAGTTCGATCGGATCGACGACGCCTACCTACTCGAGAAGCGCATCCACGGGTGGGGTCGGGCGAAGCGCGAGGCCCTCATCGCGGGCGAGTTCGAGCGGCTGCCGGGGCTGAGCAAGAAGGAACTGTTCGCCCGCCAGCAGTTGACGGAGTAGCTCGGGGGTGGGTTTCGATACACCGCGCTGCGCGCGGCACTCAACCCGCGAGCATCCGCGCCCTGCGGTTTCGATACACCGCGCTGCGCGCGGCACTCAACCCGCGAGC
>NZ_JBMRCP010000073.1:0-8444 GCF_057350545.1 Pseudolysinimonas sp.
GCGATCGTCACGATGGCGAGGTAGTCGCCGCGCAGCCGCAGGGTCGGGATGCCGAGGATGAGCGCGAAGATGAGCGCCGCCACGATGCCGACGATCACGCCGCCCCACCACGGGAACCCGAAGGTGAGGATCGAGATCGCGTAGCCGTAGGCACCGAGGGCCATGAAGCCCGCGATACCCATGTTGAGCAGGCCCGCGTAGCCGAAGTGCACGGCGAGACCGAGCGCGGCGAGCGCGTAGGCCATCGTCGCCGGCGAGATGATGCTCGACGCGGTGTTCGAGAGGATCTGAGTCCAGTCCATGGGTTAACCGATCCTCTCGCGGCGCCCGAGGATTCCCTGGGGGCGGAACAGCAGGATGATGATGAGCACGACGAGCGGCGCCGCGAAGCGCAGGTCCGCCGGGATCCAGAGGGTGGAGAGCTCGACCACGAGGCCGATCACGATCGCACCGACGAGGGCTCCGAACGCGGTGCCGAGTCCGCCGAGGGTGACCGCGGCGAAGAGCAGCAGCAGCACCTCGGCGCCCATGTCCCACTTGAGTCCGGGCCGGTAGTAGGCGAACAGCACGCCGGCGAGCGCGGCGAGAGCCCCGGAGATCACCCAGACGACGCGCACGACGCGGTCGACGTCGATGCCCGAGGCGGCGGCGAGCGACGGGTTGTCGGAGATCGCGCGGGTCGCCTTGCCGAGCCGCGAGAAGACGAGCCACGCGGCGAACGCGAGCAGGGTCACCACGCTGATCCCGATGCTCACCATGTCGATCACGGTCATCGACACGGAGCCGAAGAGCGGGATCGCCGGAGACGCCGCGCCCTCGAGCTGCTTCGTCTCGGCCCCGATGAAGTACTGGTACGTGTAGCGCAGCGCGAGCGAGAGTCCGATGCTGACGATCATCAGCTGCACGAGGCCGAGCCGGCGCCGGCGGAGCGGCCGCCAGATGCCCGCGTCGAGCACGAAGCCGAGGCCGCCGCCGAGAACGACGGCCAGGCCGATCGCGACGAAGATCGGCACCCCGGCGGAGGACAACAGGAAGGCGACTGCCGCCCCGAAGGTCACCATCTCCGCATGCGCGAAGTTGGAGATGCCGGTCGTGCCGTACACGAGGGAGAGGCCGATCGCCGCGAGCGCGAGCATGAGGCCGAACGAGAGGCCGGTCACGATCTTCTGCATGACGATGTCGAACAGGCCCGTGACGTTGCGGGTGCCTTCGCCGATGAAGTAGTTGGCGGTCACGCGCCCGCCGGGGCCGACCGTGACCTCCTTCACGTTGGGAGACTCACTGGTCTCATCGACGACGGCGATGCCTTCGGGGAGGGTCGACTCGTCGAGGGTGACGGTGTAGTCGGCGTTGCGCTCGGGGACACCGACCGCCCACTGCCCGTTCTCGTCGGTCTCGACATCCGTGTCGATGCCGTTCCCCTCGACGTTGAGTTCCACGCCTTCGAGGGGTTCCCCGTCGAGTTGGACGTTGCCGCTCACGCGGTACGGGTACTCATCGGTGTCCACCTCGTCGGCGAACGCCGTGAGAGGCGTCAGCAGCTGGAGACCGATGAGCCCGGCGAGCACGGCGACGAAGGCGCCGGCGAGGCGCTTCCTGCGGCGGTCGGGGCGTGCGGTCGCCGATCGGGCGAATGTCACGGAACCTCCAGGGATCGGCGGGGCGCGTCTGGTGGACGCACGTCGGCATTGACGCTAGCCCCCGATTATTGCTTCCGTGTTTCGAATGGGGCACGGAACCGGGTCGCCCCAGTATGGGCCGGAATTCTCGAGGTGCCAAACGGTTAAGATCGAGTACCGGGCTCCAGTGCAGCAGCCGGGTTCGTATTCGCGTCATCACCCTGCCTGCGAGGACACCATGGACCAGCCCGATCCCTTCGGATTCGTCGGACTCACGTACGACGACGTCATGCTGCTGCCCGGACACACCGACGTGATCCCCAGCGAAGCCGACACGGCATCCCGGCTCACCCGCCGGATCACGGTCAGCGCTCCGCTGCTGTCGAGCGCGATGGACACCGTCACGGAGTCGCGCATGGCCGTCGCGATGGCCCGCCAGGGCGGCCTCGGGGTGCTGCACCGCAACCTCTCGATCGAGGATCAGGCGGCGCACGTCGACAAGGTCAAGCGCTCCGAATCGGGGATGATCACCAACCCGATCACGACGACGCCCGACGCCACGGTCGCCGAGGTCGACGAGCTGTGCGGGCGGTTCCGGGTCTCCGGCGTGCCCGTCGTCGAGGGTGACGGGCGCCTCGTCGGCATCATCACCAACCGCGACATGCGCTTCGTCTCGCCGTTCGAGACGTCGTCGACGCTCGTGCGCGACGTCATGACGAAGATGCCGCTCATCACGGCTCCCGTGGGCATCGATCCGGATGACGCGGTCGCGATCTTCGCGCAGCACAAGATCGAGAAGCTGCCGCTCGTCGACGGCGACGGCATCCTCCGCGGCCTCATCACGGTGAAGGACTTCGACAAGAGCGAGAAGTACCCGAACGCGACGAAGGACGACGCGGGGCGACTGCGCGTCGGTGCGGCGATCGGCTTCTTCGGCGACGCGTGGGAGCGCGCGGGGCAGCTGCGCGACGCGGGCGTCGACATCATCGTCGTCGACACCGCGAACGGCGACTCGAAGGGCGTGCTCGACATCATCGCGCGGCTCAAGCGCGACTCCGCGTTCGCGGCCATCGACGTCATCGGCGGCAACGTCGCCACGAGGTCCGGCGCGCAGTCGCTCATCGACGCGGGTGCGGATGCCGTGAAGGTCGGGGTCGGCCCCGGCTCGATCTGCACCACGCGCGTCGTCGCGGGGGTCGGCGTGCCCCAGGTCACCGCCGTCTACGAGGCGTCGCTCGCGGCGCGCGAGACCGGCATCCCGGTCATCGCCGACGGTGGCCTCCAGTACTCGGGCGACATCGCGAAGGCGCTCGTCGCCGGCGCCGACACCGTCATGCTCGGTTCGCTCCTCGCCGGTACCGACGAGAGCCCCGGCGACCTCATGTACGTCAACGGCAAGCAGTTCAAGAGCTACCGCGGCATGGGCTCGATCGGCGCCATGAGCGACCGCGGCAAGAAGACCTCGTACTCGCGCGACCGCTACTTCCAGGCCGATGTGCCCTCCGACGCCCAGCTCATCGCCGAGGGCATCGAGGGTCGCGTCCCCTACCGCGGCAACGTGTCGACGACCGTCTACCAGCTCATGGGGGGCCTCCGGCAGTCGATGTTCTACGTCGGCGCGCGCACCATCCCGGAGCTCAAGGCCCGCGGCAAGTTCGTGCGCATCACCCCCGCCGGTCTCAAGGAGTCGCACCCGCACGACATCCAGATGACCGTCGAGGCGCCCAACTACTCCCGGTAAGGGCTGCCCCTTTTCGCGCTTGGCTCCAGCCGAGCGTGCTTGGACCCAACACGAGGTGGGTCCAAGCACGCTGAATCCCGTCCCAGCACCCTGGGCGGAGCGTTTCAGGCGGCCTTCACAGCCCGCGGCGCGGCGACTTCTCCCCGCCCAGGGACGAGAGCGTTCGAACGCCGAGCCCGCGCGAGCATCCTGCGGAGATGGCCGAACCTCGCGAACTCCTTCTCCGGACACGTGATCTGCTCGAATACGGACTGACACGGGAAGCGATCCGGCGCGCAGTGCGCAGCACGGACCTCGTCAGGGTCCGTCGGGGCGCCTACTGCGCAGGCAGGGTCTGGGAACAGCTCGACGTCAGACAGCGTCATCTCGTGCGGGCCGCTGCAGTGGTCGCAGACGTCGACGCCCCGTTGCTGACGGGGCTCTCGGCCGCCGCCATCTGGGGCATCCCGACGATCGATGACCTGCCCGCCGAGGTCCATCTCCTGGTGCCGTACGGCGGTGGTGGGAAGTCGGAGCCTGGCGTGCGACGCACCTCGATCGGCGCACGCGGCGCTCCGCGGGACGTCGTGGATGGACTCCCCGTGACGTCGCTCGCATGGACCGTCGTCGATCTGGCCTCACGTCTGGGCTTCGTGCAGGGGGTCATGGCCGCGGACTTCGCTCTTCGTGCGGGCGTGACCCGGGAGCAACTCCTCGCGGCGCTCGAGTCGAGGTCGAGCCGCTACGGTCGGTCGGCGGCGTACTCCGCCATCGATTTCGCCGATGCGCGAGCGGAGAACGGCGGCGAGTCGGCGGTGCGCGCCGTCGTCGCGATCCTCGGCTTCTCGGTGCCGGACCTGCAGGTCGTCGTCGTGGATCGTCAGGGTGAGATGAGGGTCGACTTCCGATGGCGCCGGGTCGACGGCTCGTGGGTGTACGGCGAGTTCGACGGGAAGCAGAAGTACACGAGAGCGGAGTACTCGAAGGGTGATCCCGCCGAGGTGCTGTGGCGCGAGAAGAAGCGCGAGGACAGGCTGCGCGTGGGTTCCCACGGCGTCGTGCGCATCCTGTGGTCGCACGTCTTCGATCACCGCGAGCTGACGCTGCTGCTGACCGAAGCCCGTGTTCCCAGACGGGGTTCCGCGCGGATGGACCCAGCTCTCGGCGGGTCCAAGCGCGCTTTGATCCAGCCAAGCGCGACCAGTAGCCCCGGGTAGGCTCGACGGGTGAGCGACATCGAGATCGGCCGCGCCAAGCGAGCCCGCCGCGCCTACGCGTTCGACGACATCGCGATCGTTCCGAGTCGGCGCACGCGCGACCCGAAGGACGTGAGCGTGAGCTGGACGATCGACGCCTTCACGTTCGGCATCCCGGTGCTCGCGGCACCCATGGACTCGGTCGTGAGCCCAGCGACGGCGATCGCGATCGGGCAGCTCGGCGGTCTGGGCGTACTCGACCTCGAGGGCGTGTGGACGCGCTACGAGGATGCCGAGGCGACGCTCGCCGAGATCCGCGGACTCGCCGCCGAGGGGGCGACGGCGCGGCTGCAGCAGATCTACGCCGAGCCGATCAAGCCCGAGCTGCTCAAGGCGCGGATCGCGGAGATCCGCGCCGCGGGAGTGCCGGTCGCCGGAGCGCTCAGCCCGCAGCTCACGCAGGAGCACTACAAGACCGTGGTGGATGCCGGCGTCGACCTCTTCGTGATCCGCGGCACGACCGTGAGCGCCGAGCACGTGTCGAAGAACGCCGAGCCGCTCGACCTGAAGAAGTTCATCTACGAGCTCGATGTGCCCGTGATCGTCGGCGGAGCGAGCACCTACACGGCGGCGCTGCACCTCATGCGCACGGGTGCCGCGGGTGTGCTCGTCGGCTTCGGCGGCGGGGTCGCGAGCACGACCCGCACGAGCCTCGGCATCCACGCCCCGATGGCGACGGCCGTGGCGGATGTCGCCGGCGCGCGCCGCGACTACCTCGACGAGTCGGGCGGACGCTACGTGCATGTCATCGCCGACGGCGGTCTCGGCACGTCGGGCGACATCGTCAAGGCGATCTCGGTCGGCGCCGACGCCGTCATGCTCGGCTCGACGCTCGCGCGTGCGCAGGAGGCTCCGGGTGGCGGGTTCCACTGGGGCTCCGAGGCCCGGCACCCCGAACTGCCGCGCGGCCACCGCGTCGAGGTCGGCACGACGGCGCCGCTCGAGAAGCTGCTCTTCGGTCCGGCCGACACGGTCGACGGTCGCATGAACCTCATCGGCGCTCTGCGCCGCTCGATGGCCACGACGGGGTACTCCGACCTCAAGGAGTTCCAGCGGGTCGAGGTCGTCGTCGCGCCGTACCACCAGGGCTGACCGGTCCGGGCTACTCCGGCACGAGCGCGAGCAGCGCGCCCCGCGCGGCGTCGGCGTCGTCGAGGGATGCCGTGAGAGCTCCGCGCCACGCGGCGGCGAGCAGGCGGCCCACCGGCATCCCGTCGCGGTCGGCGCGCTCGCCGAAGAAGTCCTCGACCGCGTCGACGCCCCGGTCGGGATGCGGCTCGGACAGCAGGCGTGCGAACCCGGCGCGCACGAGGTAGTCGAACCCGACGGCGACCGCGCGGGGGAGTGACGGGGTGGCGTCCCAGGCGCCTTCCATGCGGTCGAGCAGCCGGCGCTCGACGTCGTCGCGCACGAGGTCGTAGAGCCCGGCCTTGCTGCCGAAGTGGTGGTACAGCGAACCGACGGTGACGCCGGCGGCGGCGGAGATCTCGGTGACGCCGACCTCGTCGTAGCCGCGGCGCGCGAATTCGGCGAGGGCGGCCTCGACGAGCCGCCCCTTGCTCGTCCCCGGGACCGGGATCCATTCGCGCACGGACTCAACGTAATCGCTTTACGCCCAAGCGTAACGTCATTATGCTGCGTGTCATGAAGCTGACGTTCGTCTACGCACCCGTGTCCGACCTGCCCACCGCGCTCGCGTACTACCGCGACACCTTGGGCCTCGACGAGTCCTGGCGGGAGGGCGACCACACGGTCGCCTTCGCGCTCCCCGACACCGACGTGCAGATCATGGTCTCGGTCGACACCGACCCCGCCGGGCCGATGTACATCGTCGACGACGCGGCAGCCTGGGTCGCCGCGCACCCCGAGCTCACGCCGTTGAGCGACGTCTCCGAGATCCCCGACGGCGCCGTCGTGCGCTACGCCGACCCCGCCGGCAACGCGTTCTACGTCTTCGACCAAGCGGGTGCCGAGTAGAGCACGCTCCTAAGCTGGGGGCATGGCGCCGCGCACGACGGTCACCCGATCCACGCGACTCGGACCCGACGAGCGCGCCGAATCGCTGCGCAACATGCGCGCGAAGGAGCTCGACATCCTCGTGATCGGCGGCGGCATCGTCGGCACGGGGGCAGCCCTCGACTCCGTCACCCGAGGCCTCCGCACGGGGCTGCTCGAGGCCCGCGACTGGGCGTCGGGGACGTCGAGCCGCAGCAGCAAGCTCGTGCACGGCGGCATCCGCTACCTCGAGCAGCTCGACTTCCGTCTCGTGCGCGAGGCGCTCATCGAGCGCGGCCTGCTGTTGCAGCGCATCGCGCCGCACCTCGTGAAGCCCGTGCGGTTCCTCTACCCGCTCACGAAGGGGCTCGTCGAGCGTGCCTACATCGGCGCCGGGATGCTGCTCTACGACGGGTTCTCCTATACGGGCGGCCGGCCGCCGGGAGTGCCGCATCACCGCCACCTCACCCGCCGTCAGCTGCTGCGTGCGGCGCCGAGCCTGCATCCCGACGCCTTCACGGGCGGGCTCACCTACTACGACGCGCAGGTCGACGACGCCCGCTACGTCGCCAACCTCGCCCGCACCGCGGCGTTCTACGGCGCCCACGTCGCGAGCCGCGTCGAGGTCGTCGGCTTCCTCAAGGTCGGAGAACGTGTCACCGGGGTGCGCGCGAAAGACCGCGAGACGGGCGAGGAGTTCGAGATCCACGCCAAGCAGGTCGTCAACGCGACGGGCGTCTGGACCGACGAGACGCAGGCGATGGTCGGCGAGCGCGGGCAGTTCAAGGTGCGCGCGTCGAAGGGCGTGCACCTCGTGGTGCCGCGCGACCGGTTCCAGAGCAAGCTCGGGCTGCTGCTGCGCACCGAGAAGAGCGTGCTGTTCGTCATCCCGTGGGGTCGGCACTGGCTCATCGGCACGACCGACACGACGTGGGATCTCGACAAGGCGCATCCTGCGGCAACGGCGGCCGACATCGACTACCTGCTCGAGCACGTCAACTCGGTGCTCGCCACGAAGCTCACGCGCGACGACGTCGAGGGGGTCTTTGCGGGACTCAGGCCGCTGCTCGCCGGCGAGAGCGAGGAGACGAGCAAGCTCTCCCGAGAGCACATCGTCGCGCACAGCGTGCCCGGCCTCGTGGTCGTCGCCGGCGGCAAGTGGACCACCTATCGAGTGATGGCGAAGGATGCGATCGACGAAGCCGTGCGCGCGCTCGACGGGTCGATCTCGGAGAGCGTGACCGAGAACATCGGCCTGCTCGGCGCCGAGGGCTACGAGGCGGCGTGGAACAAGCGCCACAAGATCGCGAAGGCCTACGGGGTGCACCGCGTACGCGTCGAGCACCTGCTGAACCGCTACGGCGTGATGACCGACGAACTGCTCGACCTCATCCGGGAACGCCCCGAGCTCGCCGACCCGCTTCCGGGCGCCGACGACTACATCGGCGCCGAGGTCGTCTACGCCGCGACCCACGAGGGCGCGCTCCACCTCGACGACGTGCTCGCGCGCCGCACCCGCATCTCCATCGAGTCCTGGGACCGCGGCGTCGCAGCGGCGCCCGTGGCGGCGCAGCTCATGGCCGGGGCGCTCGGGTGGGATGCCGCCCGCGTCGAGCGGGAGGTCGCCCTCTACCTGAAGCGCGTCGAAGCCGAGCGGGCGAGCCAGGAGCAGCCCGACGACGCGTCCGCCGACCGCGTGCGGCTCACCGCCCCCGATCCGGTCTGACGGCACCGCTCGAGTCCCGCTCGTAGACTCGGGGGATGGTCGATGTGCGGCGGGTCAAACTCCCCGGGGTCGGGGTGCTCCACACCTTCGTGTGCGAAGACGGCGGCAAGGTCGGCGTCATCACTCAC
>NZ_JBMRCP010000074.1:0-4697 GCF_057350545.1 Pseudolysinimonas sp.
CAACCGGGTGGAATCGATCCCAGACATGCCGAATCCGTGGGGCACCGCGCTCGGCAGCACCCCACGGATTCGAAGAGAACTCAGCCCTTGCGGCCCTGGGTGGCGACACCTTCCACGAAGTACCGCTGTCCGAACGCGAACATCAGGATCATCGGCAGCGTGACGAGCAGCGCGGCCACCATCACGTACTGGTAGTCGCCGTGACCGCCGTTGGTCGGGCTGTACCGGGTCATCGCGGACGCGATGCCGAGCGGCACCGTGTAGCCCTCCTGCGTTCCGGCGTTGAGATAGATGAGCGCGGCCTGGAGGTTGTTCCACGACGCCTGGAACTCGAAGAGGAACACGATGATGAACGACGGGATCGACAGCGGGAACGCCATCCGCCAGAACATCCCCCAGTAGCTGACCCCGTCCATGCGAGCCGCCTCGAAGATCTCCCGAGGCAGGCCGAGGAAGAACTGTCGCTGCAGGAAGATGTAGAACGCCGACCCGAAGAGGTTCATGCCCCACAGCGGCACGTTCGTGCCGACGAAGCCGAGGTTGTTCCAGATGAGGAACTGCGGCACGAGGGTCACCGCCCCCGGCAGCATCATCGTCGCGAGCACGACCCCGAAGAGGATTCCGCGCCCGGGGAAGTTGAAGTAGGCGAACCCGAACGCGACGATCGAGCTCGAGATCGTGACGAGCCCGGCGGCGAGCACCGCGATGAGGAGGCTGTTGCCCATCCACGCCAGCAGCGGGAGCTGGTTGAAGACCTCGACGTAGTTCTCGGGCTGGAACGTCTTCGGGATGAGCGCGTTGTCGAAGACCTCCCCCCGCGGCTTGAAGCTCGCCGCGAGCAGCCACGCGAACGGGTAGAGGAAGAGCAGCGAGAAGAGGATGAGCAGCACCCACTGCCCGACCTGCGCGATCGTGCCGCCGACGTGACGGCGCGGCTTCTTCGGGATCGCCGGCTCGTCGCGGCCGGCGCTCGAGAGGATCGGGCCGGCGGCGGAGGCGTCCAGGGGGGTCGAGGTGGTCATCAACGCTCGCTCTCGTAGTAGACGAACCGGTTGCCGACCTTCACCTGGATGAGGGAGATCACCATGATGATCAGGAAGATCAGCCAGGCCATCGCGGCCGCGAAGCCGAAGTTGAACTGGCGGAAGGCCTGCTGGAACAGGTACACGGCGTAGAACAGGGATGCGTCGGGCGCCCCCTGCACTTGGTCTCGGTAGAACAGCAGATACGCCTCGTCGAACGTCTGCAGTGCGGCGATCGTGAGCACGAGCACGTTGAAGAACACCGCCCCCGAGATCATCGGCAGGGTGATCGACCAGAAGCGGCGGATGGGTCCGGCCCCGTCGATCATGGCGACCTCGTAGAGGTCGCGCGGCACGGTCTTGAGGGCCGCGAGGAAGATCACCATCGTGCCGCTCACGCCCCACAGGGTCATGAGCACGATCGACGGTTTCACCCAGTCGGGATCGAGGAGCCACTGCGGGCCCTGGATGCCCAAGAACGCGAGGCCCTTGTTGATCGCTCCCTGGTTGCCGTTGAGCAGCAGGAAGAAGACGGCGGCGGTGGCGACGGCCGGCGTCATCTTCGGCAGGTAGTAGAGGGTGCGGAAGATGCCCGAGCCGAACTTGACGTTGTTGAGCAGCATCGCGAGGAACAGGGCGAACACGACCTGGAGCGGCACGGCGAGCACGGCGTAGAAGAGCGTGTTGCCGAGCGACATCATGACCTTGGGGTCTTCGAAGAGCAGCTCGTAGTTCGAGAAGCCCGCCGGCCGCGCCGTGTTGGTGGCGAGCTGGTAGTGGCTGAACGAGATGACGAGGCTGTAGATCATCGCCCCGAGCGTGAAGACCAGGAACCCGATGACCCAGGGCGCGATGAACATGTAGCCCGCGATGGCCTCGCGGCGGTTGTACTTGCGCACCTTGTAGCCCTCGGGGAGCTTCTGCTTGCGCCCCCGGCGGGCCGCCTTCTTGGCGGTCACGATCGCGCGCGTCGAGTTCGTGTCGACGGAGGCGCTCACGATCGGACACCTCGAGGGAGGGAGGAGTCACGCGGACGGGTCGGGACCATGTGGTCTCCTCTTCTCTGAGGGCGGAGAACGGCGGATGTGGTAACGATTCCACAAAGATGCTCGTCAGGACTATAAACGGGTCGCGGCAGCGCTGGCAAGGGCTTGTCCGGCGTCACGGGTCGGCGGCGAGGGCCTAGCTTGTCGGGGCGTCACCGATGTGGGTACGTTCTCATACGCGCGCCCCACCGTCGACCGGCGCGAGGGGAGAGCCGTGATCACCAGCAGCGCCGCCCTCGAACTCGCCGGCTCGTGGGAGCTCCGCGAGGCGATCGGCGAGACCTGGCGCTGGTACGCGGCGGCACCGCCCGACGCCCTCAACAACGCCGCCGTGGATGCCGCCGCCCCCGGCTGGATACGCGCCACCGTGCCCGGCTCCGTGGTCGACGCGCTCGCGGACGCGGGCGTCATCCCCGACCCGCGACACGGTTTCGGAAGCCGGTCCGCGGAGTGGACCGCCACGCGCTCGTGGGTGCTGCGTCGCACCGTCGAGCTCTCCGAGAACTGGCCCGACGCGGTGCTCGAGTTCGACGGCATCGACCCGGGCGGCCTCGTGCTCTGGAACGGGGCCGAGGTCGGCCGCATCGACGGGCTCTACCGCCGCCTCCGCATCCCGCTCGGCGAGGTCGCCGCGGGGCGCCACTCGATCGTCGTGGTCGTCGCCCCCGTGCCGCCGGGGGTTCCGCAGGTCGGTCGCACCGAGGACGTCGTTCGGCACGCGCCGCGCGTCGGCGTCGGCTGGGACTTCTGCCCGCCGTTCCCGCACCAGGGGGTCTGGCGCCCGGTGCGGCTGCGGGGCGGAGCCCGCGTCGCCGACCTCCGGGTGCAGGTCGAGTGCTCGGCCGACGGCGGTCGCGGAACGGTGACGCTCGAGGCGATCACCGAGCCGGCCGACACCCCCGTCGTCGCCGAGCTCGACCTCGGCGACGGTCGCGTTCTCCGCGCGGAGACGGCGCCGGGGGAGCGCCGACTCGTGATGACCGTCGCCGATCCGCCGCTCTGGTGGCCGGTCGGGCTCGGCGAGCCGCGCCTCGTCGACCTCGCGGTGCGTGTCGGGGAGACGGTCGAGCGCCGTCGGCTCGGGTTCCGGCACCTCGTCCGCGAACGCACCCCGGGCGCGCCGGCCGATGCCGAGGCGTACGGGATGAACGTGGGCGGCATCCCGGTTCCCCTGGCGGGCGTCAACTGGGCGCCCGCCGACGCGCAGTTCGGCTCGATCGCCCCCGACCGTCTCGCCCACCTGCTCGACCTCGCCGTCGCGGCCGGGGTTCGACTCGTCCGGGTGTGGGGCGGCGGTCTCGTCGAGACACCCGACTTCTACGCCGCGTGCGACGAGCGCGGGCTGCTCGTCTGGCAGGAGTTCTCGCAGTCGTCGTCGGGGTTGCAGAGCGCGCCGAGCACCGATCCCGGGTTCCTCGCGGGGCTCGAGGCCGACGCGCGCGAGCTCGTGCCCGCCCGCGCCCACCACCCGTCGCTCGCGATCTGGGGCGGCGGGAACGAGCTCGAGGGCGAGTCGGGGCCGCTCCGCACCGAGCAGAGTCCGGCCCTCACCGTGCTCGCGGGCGTGGTCGCCGAACTCGACCCGGGTCGCGCCTGGCTGCCGACCTCGCCGAGCGGACCCGTCTTCCACCATCGGCTGACCGGCGACCTCGGCGACCAGCACGACGTGCACGGCCCCTGGGAGTATCAGGGGCTCGAGGCGCAGCACGTGCTCGCCGATCGCGGCGGCTACCTCGCGCACACCGAGTTCGGCGTCGAGGGCATGGCGAACGCACGGCTGTGGGAGGCCGTGGTGCCGACCGGTCGCGGCGAGCCCGCCGATCGGACGAACCCGCTGCACCGCCACCTCGGCGAGTGGTGGGACAACGCCCCGCAGGTGCAGGAGCTCTTCGGGGGCGGTCTCGGGCTCGACGAGCTGCGCCGCGCGAGTCAGTGGCTGCAGAGCTCGGGGCTCGCGACGGTGCTCGAGTCCGACCGTCGCCGCGCCCCGCGCACGTCGATGGTGCTGCCCTGGCAGCTCGCCGAGTCGTATCCGAACACGTGGGGCACCGCGCTCGTCGGCTTCGACGGCGAGCCGAAGCCGGCGCTCGGGGTGCTGACCCGGGCGTTCGCGCCCGAGCGCGCCACCCTCCGGACGGCGCGCACGGCCTGGGGTGGACACTCCGAGGCGACAGCCGAAGCGTGGCTGTGGAGCGAGGCCGGCCGCGCTGCGGGCGGAACCCTGAACCTCTCCTCACTCGCGCTCGACGGCCGTGTGCTCGCGGAGGCGACGTTCCCGCTCGAGGCGATCGGGCATCCCGTCGCCGTCGGCTCGCTGACGCTGCCGACCCCGTCCGGCCCGTTCCTCTGGCGCGCGAACTGGACGTCGGCCGACGGGCAGGTGGTCGACGACGAACTGCTGCTGCAGACCGGCGACGCCGATCTCGCGGGCCTGCGTCGCCTGCCCCGAACGACGCTCGCGGTCGACCGCGACGGCGACGGATGGCGGGTCGTCAACACGGGCACGGTCGCCGCCCTCGCGTGGGGCCCGCGCGACGTGCGCCCGCCGACCGATCGCCGACTGCTCGCCGCGCTCGGCGACCCGCGCCCGCTGCTCCCCGGCGCCGCCCGCCGCCCGACACGAGGGGCA
>NZ_JBMRCP010000011.1:0-16103 GCF_057350545.1 Pseudolysinimonas sp.
CGAGGCGCTGCGGGCGCTCGGGCGTCACGCCCAGGTGCTCGACTTCCTCGCCGACGGTTACCGCACGGCGATGACGACCGGCAACACGTTCGCGCTCAAGTCGTCGTGCTACGTGAGCGCGAAGTCGCTCATCGAGGTGCGTCGCGCGAAGGATGCCTTGCCGATCATCCGCACCGGGCTCGTCTCGGCGGTCGAGAGCGAGGATTGGCCGATGGCGGTGAGCTCGTTCTTCACGGCGGCTGCCGCGCTCGCGCAGCTCGAGCGGCACACGGAAGCGGCTGAATTCTTCGGCATCGGCGAGAACCTCGGCCGGCGCTTCGGCTTCTCACCGCAGCACGCGGACCCCGCGTTCGTGGCGCGGCACTACGACGCCGTCAAGGTCGCGCTCACCGATGCCGCCTGGCGGGAAGCCTGGGAGCGTGGGGCGGCGCACTCGATGCCGGCCGCGGTGCGGCGCTTCTCGACGCTCTGACCTCGGGCGTCAGACGACCTGCGCGTACTCCTCGCCGGTGAGGGTCATCGGCGTGCGGGTCACCGTGTGCCAGGCCGCGGCGAGCGCCGTGACTCCCCGGTCGATGACCTCGGGCGGATAGGTGAACGGGATGCGGAGGAAGCGCTCGAAGAGCCCCTCGACGCCGAAGCGCGATCCGGCGGCGATCACGAGCCCCTCGTTGCGCGCGGCGAGCACGAGTTGCGACGAGATCGGCAGCCCGATGTTGACCCACGCGGCGATCCCGCCGGAGACGGGCGGCATCCGCCACTCCGGCAGGAGCTCGGCGAGCCGACGCGCGAGGTGATCGCGGCTGGCGCGCAGGTAGCCGCGGCGGTCGTCGAGGATGCGGTCGAGCTCGCCCATGAGCTCGACGAGGATGAGCTGGTCGAGGATCGGCGTGCCGAGGTCGGTCATGAAGCGGTGACGGGCCACCCGCTGGATGAGTTCCCGGTCGGCCCGGATCCAGCCGATGCGCAGGCCGCCCCACACCGACTTGCCGAGCGACCCGAGCATGACGGCGCGGCCGAGGGTCGCGAAGGGCGGCGTCGGTGCCTGCCCGTCGAGTTCGAGGCCCCCGATGGTCTCGTCGATCACGAGGGTCGTGCCCTGCTGGGCGGCGAGCGCGACGAGACGCTCGCGCTGCGCGTGCGGCATCGACGCGCCCGTCGGGTTGTGGTTGTCGGGCATCAGGTAGGCGAGCACGGGGCTCGTGCGCTGGAACGCCTGCTCGAGCGCCGACTCGTCCCAGCCGTCGTCGGGGGTGACCGGCACGGCGACGACGCGGGCACCCGCGCCGCGGAGGGCTTCGACGGCGTGCGGGTAGCTCGGCGACTCGATGACCGCGCGGTCGCCGCGCGACAGGATCGTGCCGGCGAGCAGACCGATCGCGTGCTGCGCGCCGACCGTGATGAGCACCTCGTCGGGGTCTGTCGGCAGTCCGCGAGCCGCGAACCGATCGGCGATCGCCTGTCGCGCGACGCGCAGGCCCATGGCGTCGAAGCCCGACTCGTCGAGGAACGACGGCAGGGCCGCGGCGGCACGCTGGGCGGCGTCGGCGACCGCGGGATGCGCGGGCAGCACGGCCTTGCTGAAGTCGAGCTGGTCGGTGACGAACACGTCGGGCACGACGCCGCCCCGGGCGGGCAGGCGCGCGACGCTGCCGGAACCGCGGAGGCTGTCGAGGTAGCCGCTCTCGCGGAGGTCGGCGTAGGCGGCCGACACCGTCGTGCGGCTCAGGCCGAGCTGTGCGGCGAGTTCGCGCTCAGCGGGGAGGCGCGTGCCGAGGGCGATGCGCCCGTCGAGGATGAGCAGCCGCACGCGGTCGGCGAGTGCGACGTAGGCGGGGCTCTGGGCGAGGTCGCGCCAGCCGACGATGAGCGCGGCGAGCGCGCGGGCCGAGAGGGATGCCATCCGGCCACGGTAGCAGAATTGGCACCTTGCTCAGGGTCCAATTCGACGGTTGAGTGGCCACCGTGCAGCAACCGGCCCCTTCCTCCGCCCTCCTCTGGACCCGACGCGGGGTCCAGCTCGCCGTGGGGCTCGTGGCCTACGGGGTGGCGATCGGGTTCATGCTGCGCGCCGGGATCGGCGTCTCACCCTGGGACGTGCTCAACCAGGGCGTCTCGAAGCTCACCGGGCTGCCGATCGGGGTGGTCATCGTCATCCTCGGCGCCGTCGTGCTGCTGCTCTGGATCCCGATCCGGCAGCGGCCCGGCATCGGCACGGTGCTCAACATCCTCGTCATCGGCCCGTCCGCCGAGCTCGGGCTGTGGCTCATGCCGCAGCAGACGGTGTGGTGGATGCAGGCGCTCGTGTTCACCGCGGGCCTCATGCTGCTCGCGCTCGCGACGGGGCTCTACGTCGGGGCGCGCCTCGGGCCGGGCCCGCGCGACGGACTCATGACCGGCATCCACGCCCGCTTCGGCTGGCCGATCTGGATCGTGCGCACCGGCATCGAGGTGACGGTGCTGACGATCGGGTGGCTCCTCGGCGGCCAGGTCGGCATCGGCACGCTCGCCTTCGCCCTGCTCATCGGCCCGATGGTGAACGTGACCCTTCCGCTGCTCCGGGTGCCCGAGCCGGCGCCACGCGCCATCCTCCCCGAGCCCGGGAAGGAGGTTCCCGCATGATCGCCCTGATGATCTCCCTCGTCGCGATCGCCGCCTGGTCGATCGTCGCGACGCTCCACGCCGTCGCCACCGACGGCTACGGCCGCATCCCGACGCTCGACTGACGAGAAGAATGTCGCGTTAGTTGCACATTGCTCCGTTCTCCCGAAGCTTTGTGCAACTAACGCTCCATCCCTCTACAGGTTGCGGTCGGCGTAGACGCGCATCGCGTCGCGCACGAACGTCGCACCTTCGCCGCCGCCGTAGTTCTTCGCGAACCGCGGGTCGGCGACGTACATGTCGGCGAGGCCGACGAAGTACTCCTTCGTCGGGCCGGCGCCGTCACTGCCGGGCGTGCCGGGGATGCTGCCGAGCCACGCGTACTGTCGCCGTGCGACCGCCTGCGCCTCGTCGCTCGCCGGATCGACGCCGCTCTCGGCCGCCTCGATCCACGCGAAGATCAGCTCGGCCGCCGCATCCTGGAACGCCTTCTTGCCGTCGGCGTCGAGGCCGCGCCACCAGGCGTCGGACTGCGCGTACGCGTCCTTGCCCCAGCGCTGCTCGACCTCATCCTTGTACTGCGTGTGGTCGAAGCCGTCGAACATGTTCTCTGCCATGGGTTGCTCACCTCCTCTCAGGGTGTCGATGGTGCCCTCGACGCTGGCGATCTGCCGGTCGAGTCGACGCTGCTCCTCGCGGAGCCACGTCAGGTGGAGGGTCAGGGCGTGCACGTCGTCGCGCTGCCCGTCGAGCACCTCGGCGATCGCCGGGATGCCGAGCCCGAGGTCGCGCAGCAGCAGCACGCGCTGCAGCCGCACGAGGGCGTCGGCGTCGTAGTACCGGTACCCGTTGGCCCCGGTACGGGTCGGCGGTACGAGCCCCGTGTCGTCGTAGTGACGCAACGTGCGGCTCGTGGTGCCGGCCAACTTGGCGATCTCCTGGATGCTCCACTCCATGCCTTCGACGATAGAAGTTGACGCAGCGTCAAGGTCAAGAAGATTCTCACCGCGATGCTTGCGCGTTCCCGAGACGCGATATATCGTGACTCTCGAACACGCGATATATCGCGAGAAAGGAGGCCCCCATGGGCCAGCAGAAGTGGCTCGTCGACGGGCCCAAGACGATCGAGGTCGACGGCATCCGCTCGCTGCGGGTCGGACTCGTGGCCGGACACGTGGACGTCCTCGCGCACGACGAACCGGTCGTGCGCATCGAGGTGCACAGCGTGAGCGGCAAGGACATCCGCATCACGGCCGACGGCGACCGGCTCGAGATCGACCACGCGCAGCTCTCCTGGGAGAACTGGCTCGACGTGTTCCGCAACTTCCGTCCCGGCGCCGCCCGCGCCGACGTGAGCGTGCTCGTGCCGCGCGACGTCTTCCTCAAGCTCGGCGTCGTCAGCGCGACCGCCCTCGTGAGCGGACTCCAGGAGGAGGCCGACCTCAGCACGGTGAGCGGCGATCTCACGACCGACGGGATCGCGGGCGACCTCCGCCTCAACTCGGTGAGCGGCGAGCTCACCGCCCGCAACCACTACGGCAAGATCACGGCCCACACCGTGAGCGGCGACATCACCGCGACCGGCACCGTCATCTCCTTCACGAGCGACGGGGTCAGCGGCGACGTCTTCCTCGACCTGCTCGAGGTCCCCGACGTCGTGAAGGTGAACACCGTGAGCGGCAACGTCACCGCGCGGTTCGAGCCCGGCGTCGCGGCCGCCTACGCGATCTCGACCGTGAGCGGCAAGCTGCAGCTCGACGACTCGTCGATCCGCGGGGTGCGCGGCAAGTTCACCGGCAAGCACGGTGTGCTCGAAGGTCGCTGGACCGACTTCCGCGTCAACACGGTGAGCGGGGATGTCAGCGTGCTGCACGCCGCACGCACGACGACCGATACGCCGGCCGCCGACACGGCGACCTCGTGAGCCCCGCGGTCTTCGCGCACGGACACCTCCGGCTGTACCTGCTGCGTCTCCTGGTCGAGCGGCCGATGCACGGCTACGAGATCATCCAGGCACTCACCGATCAGTCGGGCGGCACCTATGCCCCGAGCGCCGGCACGATCTACCCCCGCCTCGGCAAGCTCGAGGAGGAGGGGCTCGTCACCAAGACCGCCGACGGCCGCAAGACGGTCTACACGATCACGGATGCCGGACGGGCGGAACTCGAGGCACGCGAACCGGAGCTCGAAGGCATCGAGAGCGAGTTCAGCGACTCGGTGCGCCGCCTCGCCGACGAGGTGCGGGCGTCGGTCAACGACGCGATGCGCACGCTCAAGGCCGACCTTGCGGCCGCCGCGCGCGAGGCGCGCACCGAGACTCGGGACTCCGCGAGGGATGCCGCCCGCGCCGCGAGTGCGGCGAACGACCCCCGCGCGGCGCAGCGGGCACTGCTCCACGAGGCGGAGGCCGCCCTCACGGACTTCCGCGCCGACGTGCGCGAGGAACTCCGGGTGGCGGTCGCCGATGGCGGGCTCACGCCGGAGACCGTGCACGGCCTCCTCGAGGGGCTCGGTGACGTGCGTCGCAGCCTCGTCGCTCAGTTGCGAGGCTGACGACCGGGCGGTCGACCCTGCGCCGCCCGGTCGTCCACACTCACCGCACGCGCACCGAGCTCGCGAGGTCGTTGAGTGCACCGACGCTCGTCGACGACGTCGTGTATCCGTAGGTGCTGCCGGAGTAGCCCGTCCCGTCGTAGAGGCGCGCCTGGCACGATCCGTAGGTCTGGAACGAGCTGATCACGTTGTTCATGCCGACCGCCGCGAGGTCGGAGATACCGGCGACGGTCGACCCGTCGCACGGGAACGATCGCGTGATGGTGTAGCTCGAGCCGCCGTAGCCGTTGTTCGGGTACAGCGAGACGAGCGAATACACGACGAACGCGCCGCGAGCCGCCTCGTCGGTGACGCGCGTAGAGCCCGTCGCCGCGGCGAAGTCCGCGTCGGCCTCCTCGAGGGTCGCGGCGCACACCGTCGTGCCGTCGTCGACCAGCATGATGCAGTGCGTGTCGGCCTCCTCGGCCTGTACGGGGGCCGCCGCGCCCAGCACGAGCGCGACGGCGACGACGGCGATGGCTGCGCCTCGCCGGTGATCGAAGATCCTGTTCACGTCATCTCCTGTTCCCACGATCGTCCCCAGCGGAGGATCGTGCGCTCACCCTCTCGTGCCGGGTCGCGTGGGGCAAGGGGTCAATGCCCGAGACGAACGGGGGACAGGGGACACTACTTGACTATGGAGAGCGGCGGCGAAGCGCGGGCTCCGGGGGCCGACCCCGACGAGCCGCGGCACGTCGACGCCTCACCGCACTTCATCGACGACCGCATCGACCTCGCCGCCGCCGCGAACGGCGAGGTCGCGGCGTTCGACGCTCTCTACGAGCGTCACGTCTCGATCGTCTACCGGCACGCATACTCGCTCATGGGCTCTCGACGCGACGCCGAGGAGGTCGCGCAGGACGTCTTCGTGACCCTGTGGTCGAAGATCGCGACGGTGCGGATCGTCGACCGCTCGCTGCTGCCGTGGCTGCTGACGACATCCCGCTACCACTGCCTCAACCGTCGGCGTGCCGCCGCACGTCATCGGGCACGCACGCATGTCGACGGGCTCGTCGCGCTGCCGGCCGACCCGATGTCGGTCGAAGACCGCGTGCGGCATCGCGCGCTCCGCGACGCGATCGACGACGCCCTCGCGCAGCTCTCCGACGAGGACTACACCGTCTACCTGCTCTGCATCGAGGATGGGCTCACCTACCAGGAGGCGTCGCTGCAGATGGGCGTGTCGCACGGCGCGATCCGCAACCGCCTCTCCCGCTTGCGAGCAGCGCTCCGCGTCGCGCTCGGACCCGCGAGGGAGGGGCGATGACCACTCCCGACCACGGGCCCTCGCCCGCTCAGATCGCGCGGATGCGCGCGAAGATCGCCGACGGCATCCTCGCGCGCCGGAAGCGCACACGCGTGCGCCGACGCGTCGCGGTGGGAGTGAGCCTCCTCGCTGTGGCGTCGCTCGTGACGGGCGGGGTGATCCTCGCGACGCTGCCCGAGTCGTCGAAGGAGAGTTTCGTCTGCTACACCGCCGACGACCTCGCCGCCACGTGGCACGGCATCAGCTATCCGGTCGACCTGGAGCCGCCGACCGCCGTCTCGGAGCAGATCACCTGGGCGCTCGACCTCTGCGTGATCGCGCGCGACCTGAAGAACGTCCCGCAGCCGGCCGAGCCCGTCGTCTGCCGCCTCCCCGACCTCCGCCTCGGCGTGTTCCCGAACGAGCGCGGTCGCGCCGCCGACGAGCTGTGCGACGAACTCGGGCTGCTCGGTCCGCGCGACCCCATCCCGGGTTACGAACCGCCGGCGGGCTAGTCAGCCGGCGAAACCCAGCGGCACGTAGAGGTCTTGCACACGGTCGCCCGACGCCGTGTGGTCGTTGCGCGTGTAGAGGCCGCACGGGACCTCCCGGCAGTCGACGTTGTCGTTGGAGGTCGCCGGCACCTCGAGGTACGCCGTGAAGGTGCCCGTGTCGCGGTCGTCGTAGGACCGCGCACCGAACAGCTTCCACGCCCAGTCGTCGTTGATCCAGTTGCTCGGCGCGAACTGGATGGTGCCCTCGGCGACCTCGCTCGACTCCTGCGACGGCACACCGCCGAGGCACGGCCCGGGCTTGATCGAGGGGTCGTCGGGGATCGCGCAGATGGCGACGTAGATGCCGCGGGCGGGGTCGTATCCCGTGCCGCTCACGACGAACCTGTCGCCCGGCACGAGCGCCGAGGTGTCGACCGTGCCGCCGGGCTCGACCGAGTGGATGACGAGCTCGCGCTCCCGCCCGTCATCGCCCGTCGCTGTGGCCTCGAGCGGCCACTCCTCGCCGAGCTCGTCCTGATTCGCGGAACCCTGGTCGACGTGCGTGAGGATCGGCACCACGACGATCGCCGTGACGCCGAGGAGCACGGCGAGCAGCGCTCCGGCCACCCACGGCCACCGCCGACGTCGCGCTCTCGTCACCGCACGATCATAGGAGTAACGTCTCCCCTCGTGTCCGAACAGGAGCCTCCTGATCCGCGGCGGAACGCCGCACCCGAAAGCCGTCTCGCCAAGCGCCTGCTGATCGGCGAGCCGCTGCCCTCCGACAAACTCGAGGGCCAACTCCTGCCGAAGCACCTGGCGCTGCCGATCTTCGCGAGCGACCCGCTCTCCTCGGTGGCGTACGCGCCGCAGGAGCTGCTCATGATCCTCGCGATCGGGGGTCTCGGGTTCCTCGCCTTCGGCCCGTGGGTCGCTCTCGGCGTCGTCATCCTGCTGCTCGTCGTGGTGCTGTCCTATCGACAGCTGATCCGCGCGTACCCGTCGGGTGGAGGCGACTACGAGGTGGCGCGCAAGAACCTCGGCGAGAAGGCCGGCCTCGTCGTCGCGGCGGCGCTGCTCGTCGACTACGTGATGACCGTCGCGGTGTCGATCGCCTCCGGGGTCGACAACATCATCTCGGCGATCCCGGAGCTCGCGCCGTTCCGCGTCGTGCTCGCGGTCGGGTTCGTCGTCGTCCTCGCCGCGATCAACCTCCGCGGCGTGCGCGAGGCGAGTCGGGCGTTCGCCATCCCGACCTATCTGTTCATCGGGTCGATCGCGATCATGGTGGCCGTCGGCATCACCCGAACCCTGCTCGGAGACCCGCCGACCGCGGAGAGCGCCGGTCTCGCCGTGGAGGGCCACGACCTCACCCAGGCGGCGTTCGTGCTGCTCATCCTGCGCGCGTTCGCGAGCGGATGCGCGGCGCTCACGGGCGTCGAGGCGATCTCGAACGGCGTCCCCGCATTCCGCACGCCGAAGGTGCGCAACGCACAGCTCACGCTGGTCGCGATGGGCCTCATCGCCATCACCCTGTTCTCGGGCCTGGTCGCGATGGGCCTCATCTCGGGCGTGCACTACCTCGACTGCACCGAGGCCGCGAACTCGGCGGCCGCCGTGTGCTCGACGGAGCCGCAGCGCAGCCTCATCGCCCAACTCGCCGCCGCGACGCTCGGCGACTTCACGATCTGGTTCTACGTCATCCAGGCCGCGACGGCGCTCGTGCTCCTGCTCGCGGCGAACACCGCGTTCAACGGGTTCCCGCTGCTCGGCTCGGTCATCGCCGCGGACAAGTACGCCCCGAAGGCACTCTCGACCCGTGGCGATCGGCTGATCTTCAGCAACGGCGTGCTCGCCCTCGGCGTCACGGCGATCGTCATCCTCGTGGTGTTCCAAGCGAACCTGACGACGCTCATCCAGCTGTACATCATCGGGGTCTTCGTCTCGTTCACCCTCGGCCAGTCGGGCATGGTGAAGCACTGGATCCGCCTGCTGCGCACGGGCGCCGAGTCACGACGCTCGGTCCTCCCCCGGCTCGCGATCAACCTCGTCGGCGTGACGATGACGGCGAGCGTGCTGATCATCGTGACGATCACGAAGTTCACGCACGGTGCCTGGATCGTGTTCGTCGTCATGCCGATCCTGTGGGTCCTCATGCTCGGGGTGAACCGCTACTACCGGGATGTCGACACCGAGATCGCCGTCGACGCGACGACGACGTTCGGGGCGACGGGAGACCATGCCGTCGTGCTCGTCGGGCGGATGCAGAAGCCCGTGCTCAAGGCGCTCGACTATGCGATCGCAGCCCGGCACCGCTCGATCGAGGCCGTGCACGTCGCCATCGACGACGCCGCGGCCGACCGGCTCGACCTCGAGTGGGCGTCGCAGAACATCAAGGTGCCGCTGCACATCCTCGAGTCGCCCTACCGCGACATCAGCGCACCGCTCATCAAGTACCTCAAGGCTCGGCGCGCCAAGCACGGATCGGAGGTCATCACCGTCTATCTGCCGGAGTACATCGTCGGCCACTGGTGGGAGCGCATACTGCACAACCACAAGGCCGGCCGCATCCGCACGAAGCTCATGCTCGTGCACGGCGTCGCGGTGACGCTCGTGCCCTGGCTGCTCGACTCGTCCGACCTCGTCTACGGTCGACGGTCGCGCCCGCTGCCGGGTCAGGACCGCCGAGGCGAGCCCGTACGGTCGCGCCCGGTGAAGCGCGAGCCGTTGCGCTCCCCCGCTCCGAGGCAGAAGAAGTGAGAGCGCTCGTCGCCGTCGTCGTGGGCGGCCTGGTCGGCACCGGGCTGCGGCTCGGCATCGACCTGCTGCTCCCGCACGGCGGCGACGTCTTCCCGCTCGGAACGCTGATCGTCAACGTCGTGGGGGCCTTCGCTCTCGGGTTCCTCGTCGGGCGGGTCTGGCCGGTCGCCTCCGACTGGCTGCGCGCGGGACTCGGGGCTGGGCTGCTCGGGTCGTTCACGACCTTCTCGGCGCTCGCGGTGTCCGTGGTCGAACTCACCGCCGTCGGGGCGGGCGGCTCTGCGATCGCCTACCTTGCCGCCTCCCTCGCCGGCGGTCTCGCGGCGGCCGCGGGCGGCCTCCGACTGGGGGCCCGCGGGCGCACCGCGACCCCGGCGATCGGACCGGACGAATGACCCCGCTGCTCGCCCTCGCCGTGGTCGCCGCCGGTGCCGTCGGCGCCGTGTTGCGCTACCTCGTCGGGCGGGCCGACGCGCGCGCGTCGTGGCCCTGGCCCGTGCTGGCCGTCAACGTCGCAGGTTCCCTCATCGCCGGCGTGGCGCTCCACACCGACGCGGCACTCGTCGTGGCGACCGGATTCTGCGGTGGTCTCACGACGTTCAGCACGCTGTCGGTCGAGACGGTGCAGCTCCTCGTCGACGGCCGTCGCCGCGCGGCCGCCGCCTCCGTCTCGCTCAATGTCGCCCTCGGCCTCGTCGCCGCCGCCGCGGGCTGGATGCTCGGTCTGCTGCTGTTCTGACCTCCCGAGCGCCGGATCGCGGGTGACGCTGCGCGCGATTCCGCTTGAACGGGTCAGTCGGAGAGGAAGCGCGCCTCGGCCGTATCCGCGATCGCCGTCGGGCGTTCCTCCTCGTGCACCGGGCCGCGACGCTCGTCGGCGAGGGTGCTGAGGGTCGCGACGACCTGGCGCGCGATCGCTCGACCCGCGCGGTTGGCGCCGATCGTCGACGCCGTCGGGCCGTAGCCGGCGAAGAACAGGCGGGGGTTCTTCCACGAGACGTTCTTACCCACCGTGATGCCGCCCGACTTCTCGCGCAGCTTGAGCGGGGCGAGGTGGCGCAGCTCGGGCCGGAACCCGGTGGCCCAGATGATCGCGTCGGCGGGACGGGTCGCGCCGTTCGACCAGCGGATGCCGCCCGCCTCGATACGGTCGAACATCGGCCGCGCGAGCAGCAGTCCGCGATCGATGGCGGCCTGGATGCGGCGGCTGCGCGGCACGCCCGTGGTGCTCACGATGCTCGGGAGGGCGCTCCCCATGCGCGCGGCCTCGTCCTGCAGCGCGACGGCGGAGACGCCGCCCTCGATGTTGAGATTCTCGCCTTCGAGGAACTCGATCGGTCGTCGCGCGACCCACGTCAGCGACCTGGCGACCTCTTCGAGTTCCATGAGGAACCCGATCGCGCTCGTGCCGCCGCCGACGACGACGACGTCCTGGTCGCGGAACTCCTCGGCGTCGCGGTACTCGGAGGTGTGCAGGTGCCGCCCGCGGAACTCGTTCATGCCGGGGTAGTACGGGACGAACGGGGCGCCCCACGTGCCGGTCGCGTTGACGAGCACGTGGCTCGACACCTCGCGCACGCCGTACGGGCCCTCGAAGGTCGTGATGAAACCGTCGGCCGTCATCTCGACCCGGGTGACCTCCGCGGGGCGCACCACCTGGAGCCCGTAGTGCTCCTCGTAGGCTCGGTAGTAGTCGGCGACGACATCCTTCGCGGGGAGGCTCTTGTCGGCGGTGTCGAAACTCACCCCGAGCTCCTCCATGCCGGGCAGGTCGTGCACCTTGTGGGCGTAGCCGAGACGCAGCGCCTCCCAGCGGAACTGCCACGCCCCGCCGGTGCCCGGACCGCGATCGAGCAGCACGAACTCGTTCCCCGGGTCGAGGCCGAGTCGGCGGAGGTAGAACGCCACCGAGAGGCCGGCCTGACCTGCCCCCACGACCACGACCGAGGTGTCGACATCCGGCCCGGTCACCCGCCCAACGTTACCCGTCCCGGCAGGGCCTCTCGGGAAGTCGGCAGGGGTCGCCGTGGTAGGGTGCACGTTAGTCTTTTCACCCATTTCGCAACCTGAGATCGAGGGGGTCACGCATGGGGCGCGGCCGTCAGAAGGCGAAGCACACCAAGGTGGCTCGGGAGCTGAAGTACTTCAGTCCCGACACGAATTACGGTGCTCTGCAAGAGGAACTCGGCGGGAACCCCCGCCTCGAAGAAGACCTCGAGAAGTGGTCCGAGTACATCACTGAGGACGACGAACTCGAAGGCGACGAGCAGGAGTCGAAGACCGCCTGAGCGGATCCTCGGTGGTCGAGTAGCGCCGCAGGCGCGTGTCGAGACCTAGCCCGCGAAGGATCCGACGAGGCGCACCGCGCCGCCGTCGACGCCCTTCGCCCCTTGGGTGAACCCCTCGAGGTCGTGCGCGCCGACGGTGACGCGTCCGACGACCCACGCCGGCAGACCGGCGGCGGTGAGAGCGTGCGTGATCGAGCTCGCGGCATCCTGGGCGACGACGGCGAGGAACCCGACGCCGAGGTTCCAGGTGCCTTCGGTGCTCTCGAGGTCGAGTCCGCCCCAGTCGGCGAGGATGCGGAACACCGGCTGCGGGCTCCACGTCGATCGGTCGACCTCGACCCACGAGCCCGTCGGCAGCACGCGTGCGAGGTTCGCCGCGATCCCCCCGCCCGTGACGTGCGAGAGCGCGTGCACCGCACCGGGCAGGTCGTCGATCACGCGCAGCAGCGGCGACGTGTAGAGCCGTGTCGGCTCGAGCAGCGCGGTGCCGATCGTGCCGCCGAACTCGGGGGCGTCGTCGGTGACCGTCACGCCGCGGCCGCTCAGGATGTGGCGCACGAGCGAGAACCCGTTGCTGTGCAGCCCGCTCGACGCGATCGCGATGACGACGTCGCCGTGCGCCACCTTCTCGGGGCCGAGCACGGCATCCGCCTCGACCGCGCCCACCGCGGCGCCCGCGACGTCGTAGTCGTCGTCGGCGATGAGTCCGGGATGTTCGGCCGTCTCTCCCCCGACGAGGGCGGTGCCGGTGGCGGCGCACGCGTTCGCGATGCCGGTGACGATCGCGGCGATGCGCTCGGGCACGACCTTGCCGCACGCGATGTAGTCGGTCATGAACAGCGGCCGTGCGCCGACCACGACGATGTCGTCGACGACCATGCCGACGAGGTCCTGACCGATCGTGTCGTGCACGTCGAGCGCCTGGGCGATCGCGATCTTGGTGCCCACCCCATCCGTGCTCGTCGCGAGCAGCGGCTTCCGGTAGTCACGCAGCGCCGAGACGTCGAACAGTCCGGCGAACCCGCCGACGCCGCCGAGCACCTCGGGACCCTGGGTGCGCCCGACAGCCGACTTCATCAACTCGACGGCGAGGTCGCCCGCGTGCGTGTCGACTCCCGCGGCGGCGTACGGATCTGCAGAGGTGGCGGCCACGGGTCCAGGCTACCGGCGGCGTAGCGTGGGGGCGTGCGCGAGGAATCCCAGGTCGAGGAAGGAACGTCGCGCGAGGTGCTCGTCGGCCTCTACGTACGCGACGCGCTCGGCGTGATCGATCCGTCCGGCCTGCCCCGCCTGCTCGGAACGGGGCTGAGGGATGCCGGCCCGGCCGACGAGACGACCAACTGGTGGTGGCAGGGCTGGTGGATGGACATCGTGGAGTCGCGCGACGACCGCGTCCCGCCCCCGCCGCAGTTCGCGGAGGTCGGGGACCGCGCGCTGCGGGCACACCTCGACGACGCCCGCACCTGGGCCGACGTCGTCTCCGAGCAGGCGGGTGTCTCCCGCCTCGAGCGGCTCGTCCGCGGCGACCGCCTCCCGCCGGTGCCGGAGGGGTCGCGCCCGTTCCGGCTGCGCGTCGAGGTGCTGCCGCTCACGACCGCCGGCATCTGGTGGATCGGCGAGAACGCGATCGCGGTCGACGAGCTCCTGCGCGACGACCTCTCGTCGTACGTGCTCGCGCTCGAACCGATCCTGGAGCGGCTCAGCGCGCGCGAGTGAGGAACGCCTCGATGCGGTCGAGGGCGCCGACGAGCACCATCGTCGCGAAGAAGTCGCGCATCTCGGGCGTCGGGAAGCCCGACTGCCGGATGACCATGCGCGTCGACGCGTCGCCCTCCGGCAGGAAGTCGATCTCGATGCGCGTCGTCATCTCCATCCCGCTCGGGTCGCTCCCCGTCGACGAGGTGACGAGTCGCCGCGGGCGGTCGATCTCGAGGAACGTCTGCGTCTCGCGGAACAGCGTCTCGGGCGACGGCCCCCATACGGCGGTCTGCACGCCGCCGACCCGCAGGTCGACCTCGATCTCGACGATGCCGGGCTGCTCGTCGAGGATCGAGAACCAGATCTTCTGCTTCTCGGCGTCGGTGTAGGCGTCGAACACCTCGTCGGGCGTCGCGGGCAGCACCCGCTCGAGCACGAGCTCGAGGGTCTCGGGCGTGGCGGCGTCAGTCATCTTTCGTTCCCTTCTGGAGCGTGAAGTAGAGGTCGAGGCCGTCGAGCTTGCGCTCCCACAGCCGCTGGTAGAACGAGATCCAGGCCATCGCCTCATCCAGTCGCTCGGTGCCGAGGGTGCACTCGCGAGAACGCCCGACCTTGCGGGTCGACACGAGGCCGATCGCTTCGAGCACGTGCACGTGCTTCGCCATCCCGGTGACGGTCATGGATGCCGCCTCGGCGAGTTCGCCGACGGTGGCCGGCCCGCGCCCGAGCGTCTCGAGCACGCCGCGTCGGGTCGCATCGGAGAGGGCCGCGAAGGTGCGATCCAGGACCTCTTGTTGAACCATGCGGTTCATCGTAGGTTACTGAACCGAAAGGTGCAACAAATTCTCACCGATCAGGGGTGAGATGGACCCATGACCTCTTGGAGCGACGTCAAGCCGCATTTCGAGCGCCCCGCGGTGTGCCACCTCGCGACCCTGCTGCCCGACGGTGCGCCGTACTCCGTGCCCGTGTGGGTCGGCGTCGAGGGCGACCGGCTCGCGATCTTCATGGAACAGGACTCGCGCAAAGACGCCAACCTGCAGCGCGATCCGCGCGTCGCCCTGTCGATCACCGACCCCGACGAGCCGCTCGACATGGCCGAGGTGCGCGGCCGCGTCGTGCAGCGGCTGACCGGCACCGACGCGCAGGAGATCGTCGATCGGATCGCCGTCAAGTACACCGGTGAGCCGTACTTCCAGCGCGACGGGATGACGGCCTACCTCGTCGAACCCGAGCGGATGAGCGCACGCGACTACTCGGGCGACTGACCCCGGCGCCTCCCGGACACCTGTGGGACACTGAGACGTACCTGCCCGGTACCTCGCGTCTTACCTCCCGGGAGCACCTCGCCCCATGTGCGGCATCGTCGGCATCGTCTCGTCGAACCCGGTCAACCAGCAGGTCTACGACGCGCTCGGCCTCCTCCAGCACCGCGGCCAGGACTCGACCGGCATCGCGACCGCCGAGGGCTCGATCCTCCACATGTTCAAGGCGAAGGGCCAGGTGCGCGAGGCCTACCGCACGCGCGACATGCGCGGGCTCCTCGGCACGATGGGCCTCGGGCACGTGCGCTACGCGACGCGCGGCGACGCGAGCAAGGAGCAGGAGGCGCAGCCGTTCTACGTGAACGCGCCCTATGGCATCGTGCTCGTGCACAACGGCAACCTCACCAACACGCGGGAGCTCACCCGCGAACTGTTCGACGTCGACCGCCGGCACCTCAACACCAACTCCGACACCGAGCTGCTCGTCAACGTGCTCGCCCACGAGCTGCAGCAGCAGGTGCGCGGCACCTCGCTCGACCCCGATCAGGTGTTCGACGCGATCGAGCGCCTGCACGAGCGCGTCGAGGGCTCGTACGCCGCGATCGCCCTCATCGCCGGCCACGGCCTGCTCGCCGTGCGCGACCCGTTCGGCATCCGCCCGCTCGTGCTCGGCAAGAAGGTGACCGGCCTGGTCGGCACCGAGTGGATCGTCGCGAGCGAGTCGCTCGCGCTCGAGGCCGCCGGCTACGAGCTCGTGCGCGACGTCGCCCCGGGCGAGGCGATCTTCATCACGCGCGACGGCGAGATGTTCAGCCGCCAGTGCGCGAAGAACCCCGTGCTCATCCCGTGCTCGTTCGAGTACGTCTACCTCGCGCGGCCCGACTCGATCATGAACGGCATCTCGGTCTACGAAGCCCGCCTCCGTCTCGGCGACCGGCTCGCCGACACGATCGAGCGGTACACGCCGTCGGGGGCGATCGACGTCGTCATGCCGATCCCCGACTCGTCGCGGCCGGCCGCCATGCAGGTCGCGCAGAAGCTCGGCATCGAGTACCGCGAGGGGTTCTACAAGAACCGCTACGTGGGACGCACCTTCATCATGCCGGGGCAGGAGCAGCGCGCGAAGAGCGTCAAGCAGAAGCTCAACGCGATGAGCTCC
>NZ_JBMRCP010000075.1:0-36870 GCF_057350545.1 Pseudolysinimonas sp.
GAAGCGGACCTTGCGGCAGGCGCCGAGGAACTTCTCGACGTCGGCCGGGGCGTTCAGGGGGAGCAAGCCCTCGTCGATTGTGTCGCCCGCCTCCTTGTAGCGCTCGGCGGACGGCGTGACGACGTCGCTGAGCGACATGTCCTTGCCGAGCACGGGCGCCGGGAACGCCTTCGTGAGCTTCTCGCCCACGCTGAACGGCATCCCGAGCACGCGGGCGGAGTCCTTCATGGCCTGCTTCGCCTTGATGGTGCCGTACGTGACGATCTGGGCGACGCGGTCGTCGCCGTACTTCTCGGTGACGTACCTGATCACCTCGGGGCGACGGCGGTCGTCGAAGTCGACGTCGACGTCGGGCATCGAGACGCGCTCGGGGTTGAGGAAGCGCTCGAAGATGAGCCCGTAGCGCTGCGGATCGAGCTCGGTGATGCCCATCGCGTAGGACACGAGCGAACCCGCGGCCGACCCACGCCCCGGTCCGACGCGGATGCCCTGCCGCTTCGCCCACTCGATGAAGTCGGCGACGACGAGGAAGTAGCCGGGGAAGCCCATCTGCTTGATGACGCCGACCTCGTAGTCGGCCTGCCGGCGGTGCACGTCGGAGATGCCGCCCGGGAACCGCGTGTGCAGACCCCGCTCGACCTCCTTCTCGAACCACGACGCCTCGGTCTCGCCATCGGGGACCGGGAATCGCGGCATGAGGTCGCGCTTCTCGAACTCGACCTGGCAGCGCTCGGCGATGAGGAGCGTGTTGTCGCAGGCATCCGGATGATCGCGGAACACCTGCCGCATCTCGGCGGCCGACTTCAGGTAATAGTCGGAGCCGTCGAACTTGAAGCGGTTCGGGTCGTCCATGGTCGAGCCCGATTGGATGCAGAGCAGGATCTCCTGCGCGTGGGAGTCGGCGGCATGCGTGTAGTGGAGGTCGTTCGTGGCGACGAGCGGGAGGTTCAGCTCGGACGCCAGGCGGATGAGATCCCCCTGCACGCGGCGCTCGATCGAGAGCCCGTGGTCCATGATCTCGACGAAGTAGTTGTCCTTGCCGAAGATGTCGCGGAACTCGGCGGCGGCGTCGAGCGCCTCCTGCCACTGGCCGAGCCGCAGCCGCGTCTGGACCTCGCCCGACGGGCAGCCGGTCGTGGCGATGAGTCCCTTCCCGTACCGGCTGAGCAGCTCACGATCCATGCGCGGCTGGAAGTAGTAGCCCTCGATCGACGCGAGCGACGACATCCGGAACAGGTTGTGCATGCCCTCCGTCGTCTCGGCGAGCATCGTGATGTGGGTGTACGAACCGGAACCCGAGACATCGTCTCCGCCGCCGTCGCCCCATCGCACCCGGGTCTTGTCGGTGCGATGGGTACCCGGTGTGAGGTAGGCCTCGACACCGATGATCGGCTTCACGCCGACCGCGTTCGCCTGCTTGTAGAAGTCGTACGCGCCGAAGTTGTTGCCGTGGTCGGTGATCGCGATGGCCGGCATCCCCTGCTCGGCGACGGCCGTCATGAGCTCGCCCACCCGCGCGGCGCCGTCCAGCATCGAGTACTCGCTGTGGACGTGCAGATGCACGAAGGAATCAGTCACTCATCGCTCCGGGGTCGACCCCCAGGATAAGCGGGAGTCAGTCGGCGCGCAGGACGTCGAGCGCGTGTTCGAGGTCGTGGGGGTAGGACGACTCGAACAGCACGTACTCGCCGGTCGCGGGATGCCGGAATCCGAGCCGATGGGCGTGCAGCCACTGCCGTGTGAGACCCAGCCTCTCGGTGAGCGCACGGTCGGCGCCGTACAGCGTGTCGCCGACGCAGGGGTGCCGCTGAGCCGCCATGTGGACGCGGATCTGGTGCGTGCGTCCCGTCTCGAGGTGGATCTCCAGGAGGCTCGCGCCCCGCATCGCCTCAAGGGTCTCGTAGTGCGTGACGGCGTGTTTGCCCTCGGCGCGGATCGCGAACTTCCAGTCGTTGCTGCTGTGCCGTCCGATCGGCGCGTCGATCGTGCCGGCGAGCGGGTCGGGGTGGCCCTGCACGACCGCGTGGTAGACCTTGTCGACCTCGCGGTCGTGGAAGAGTCGCTTGGGCTCCGTGTACGCGCTCTCGGACTTCGCGACGACCATGAGCCCGCTCGTGCCGACATCCAGTCGGTGCACGATGCCCTGGCGCTCGTTCGAGCCCGAGGTCGAGATGCGGAAACCCGCCGCGGCGAGGGCGCCGAGCACGGTCGGACCGCTCCACCCCGGGGCCGGGTGCGCCACGATGCCCACCGGTTTGTCGATCACCACGAGGTCGTCGTCGTCGTGCACGATGCGGAAGCCGGGCACGACCTGCGGCACGACGCGCGGCGCCTCCTTGGGCGCCCACTCCACCTCGAGCCACGCGTCGGCGCGCAGCCGGTCGGACTTGCCGAGCAGGATGCCGTCGAGCCGCACTCCCCCGGCCTCGAGCACCTCCGCGGCGAAGCTGCGCGAGAACCCGAGGAGCTTCGCGAGTCCGGCGTCCGCGCGTTGCCCGGCGAGCCCCTCGGGCACCGGCAGACTGCGCTGCTCCATCAGTCCTTCGAGTCTTCGGGGCGTGCAGCAGGCAGATCGGCGGCGCGGGTCGCGTACTTGTCGTCCTTCACACGTACGCCGTCGAGCCCCACGTTGCGCAGCGAGAGCAGCAGGAAGAGCCCCATCGCCGACACGACGGCGATGTCGGCGACGTTGAAGATCGCCGGGAAGCCCCACACCTGGATGAAGTCGACGACGTGCCCGGTACCGAACGACGGAGGCCGGAACAGCCTGTCGGTCACGTTGCCGAAGGCACCGCCGAGCACGAGACCGAACATCGTCGCCCACGCGAGCGAGCGGATGCGGGGGGCGAACCAGACGATGAAGACGATGACGCCCACCGCGACGAGCGACAGCACCCACGTGAAGCCGGTCGCGAGCGAGAATGCGGCGCCCGGGTTCGTCACGTAGCGGAACTGCAGCACCTCCCCGAGGATCGGGATGGTCTCGTTGATCGACAGATTCGTCGTGATCAGGTACTTCGAGCCCTGATCGAGGCCGTACGCCACGAGGGCGACGGCCGCGAGCAGACCGAGGGCGCGCGGGCTCAACCGCCGGCGCTGCGGCGAGGGCTCGGGCGCCGCCGGCTCAGTTGCCCGGGCCAAAGCCCGGGTACTCGGAGGACTGCGGGGCGCCGTAGGCCGGTGCCGGAGCGTACTCGGCCGGCTGCTGCGCGTAGTCGGCCGACTGCGGCTGTGCGTAGCCCGCGGGCGCGGGCTGCGCGTACTGCGGCGCACCCTGCTGCGGCGGGGCACCCACGGCGGCCTGCTGCTGCGAGGGTCCCGCGGTCAGCGCCGGCGAGCTCTCGAGCTCGCGCAGCTGGCCCTCGATGTAGCCACGCAGCTTGGTGCGGTAGTCGCGCTCGAACTGGCGCAGTTCGTCCACCTGACGCTCGAGGTCCTGGCGCTCCTGCTGGAGCTGCCCGAGCTGCGCGCGAGCTCCCTGCTCGGCCTCCGAGACGACGCGCGCGGCGGCGGCATGGCCCTCGGCGATGAGCTGGTCGCGCTTCTCCATGCCCTCGCGGACGTGCTCCTCGTGCAGACGACGGGCGAGCTGGAGCAGGTTGTTGGTGTTGCCCGGGTCCATCGCGTTCGAGTCGAAACCGGCCGGCGCGAACGCGGGCTGCTCCGGCGTCGGTGCGGGCACCGGGGCCGGGGTCGGGGCGGCCTGCGCGGGCGCGGCGGCGGCGTTGCGCTGCAGCTCCGCGAGACGCGACTCACCGGCGACGAGGCGCTGACGCAGCTCCTCGTTCTCCTGGTTCAGGCGACGCAACTCGACGACGACCTCGTCGAGGAAGTCGTCGACCTCGTCCTGGTCGTAGCCCTCGCGGAACTTCGTCGGGTTGAACCGCTTGTTGACCACGTCTTCCGGAGTCAGGGCCATGACATCACCTCTGGGAAATACTGCTCGTCATCCCCCGAGCCGCGGAGTGCGACCGTCCTTGACGAGTGCGGGCGTTCGACCCTCATCCTGGGGTCGAGACTCCAGCGTACAACGCCGAGGCTGAACGGTCGAAGGGTACGTTTCCGACATCCCCGAAAAGGCGTCGGGTGACACTCGGATCAGCGACCGAAGAAGCCCGCTTCGACCTCGGCGTCGACCTCTTCCTGCTCGCCGCTCACCGCGACGTGCTCGGGAGACAGCAGGAAGACCTTGCCGGTGACCTTCTCGATCTTCCCGTAGAGGCCGGAGACCAGCCCGCCGCAGAAGTCGATGAGTCGACGCGCGTCGGCGTCGGCCATCTGGGAGAGGTTGACGATGACCGGCACACCCTCGCGGAACGCCTCCGCGATCTGCTGCACGTCGCGGTACTGACGCGGCACGATCGTGGCGATCTCGTTCATCCCGGCCGGCTGGTGGTTCTTGCTCGCCGCGACGGGGCGCCGCAGCGGGGTCACCGGCGCGCGACCCGCGGTCGGGGCGACCGGCGCGACGGGAGCCGCGGGCAGGTCGTCGTAGTCCTCGTCGGCCAGACCGAGGTACACCATCGTCTTGCGCAGCGGATTCGCCATCTCGCCCTCCCGGAGAGTCGGTGCCGCGGTCACAGGCGCGACATCCGCTTCCGACATTAACCGGCGGTCGGGCGTTTCCCCGTGATTGCCGTTCCGATGCGCAGGTGTGTCGCGCCTTCGAGAATCGCCTCGCGGAAGTCGCCGGACATCCCCGCCGACACCGCCGACGCGGTCGGCTCGAGCGCCCGGATGCGGTCCGATACGCCACGGAGGCGGGCGAACGCGGGTCGCGGCTCGGCCCCGAGCGGGGCGACGCCCATCACTCCGAGCAGGCGGAGCCCCCGGGCGGCGAGCACCCGTTCCGCGAGGTCGGATGCGGCGTCGGGCGCGACACCGCCGCGCCCGGGCTCACCGCTCAGATCGACCTCCAGGAACACGCCGAGGTCGTCGCCGTCGTCCGCCGCGAGCGCCTCGACGAGCGACGGCCTGTCGACGGAGTGCACGGTCGCCGCGTAGCGCCGCACGGCCTTCGCCTTGTTGCTCTGCAACTGCCCGACGAAATGCCAGGCGAGGCGGGCATCGGCGACCTCGGCGGCTTTCACCGAGGCCTCCTGGTGACGGTTCTCCCCCACGTCGCGTACGCCCAGTTCGACGAGCTCGCGCACGAGCGACGCGGGGTGGAACTTGGTCACGACGATGCGGGTCGGCACGGGCGCCCCGGCTTCCCGGGCGGCGTCGGCGATCCGGGCGTCGACCGCGGCGAGACGGTCCGCGAGGGTCTCCCCCATGGCGCGCGGGCCGCTACTTGAGGAACTCGGGGATGTCGAGGTCGTCGTCGTCGTCGAAGTCGGCGCGGCCGAGAGGTGCGCCGAGAGGTGTCTCGGGCTCGGCCGCCCAGCCCTGCGGCTCGACCGCTCCCGTCGCGTTGCCGGCCCCGACCGGGACCGGCGTGTCGAGGGGCACGAAGTTCTCGCGTCGCGCGGTCGTGGGCCGCACCGACGGCTCGCCGCCGTCGAAACCGGCTGCGATGACCGTGACCCGCACCTCGTCGCCGAGGGTGTCGTCGATCACGGCGCCGAAGATGATGTTGGCCTCGGGGTGCACGGCCTCCTGCACGAGTCGTGCGGCGTCGTTGATCTCGAAGATGCCGAGGTTCGACCCGCCCTGGATCGAGAGGAGCACCCCGTGCGCCCCATCGATCGAGGCCTCGAGCAACGGGCTGGCGACCGCGAGCTCGGCGGCCTTGATCGCACGGTCGGCGCCGCGGCTCGCACCGATACCCATGAGCGCGGAGCCGGCGCCCTGCATGACGCTCTTGACGTCGGCGAAGTCGAGGTTGATGAGACCGGGCGTCGTGATGAGGTCGGTGATGCCCTGCACACCGGCGAGCAGCACCTGGTCGGCGGTCGAGAACGCCTCGAGCATCGAGATGCCCCGGTCGCTGATCTCGAGCAGTCGGTCGTTCGGCACGACGATGAGCGTGTCGACCTCGTTCTTGAGTGCCGCGACGCCGGCCTCTGCCTGGGCGGAGCGACGCTTGCCCTCGAAGGCGAACGGCTTGGTCACGACACCGATCGTGAGCGCGCCGATCGACTTCGCGATGCGCGCGACGACGGGCGCGCCGCCCGTGCCGGTGCCGCCGCCCTCGCCCGCCGTGACGAAGACCATGTCGGCGCCCGCGAGCGCCTCCTCGATCTCCTCGGCGTGGTCTTCCGCGGCGCGGCGCCCGACCTCGGGATCGGCACCCGCTCCGAGCCCGCGGGTCAGTTCGCGACCGACGTCGAGCTTGACGTCGGCGTCGCTCATGAGCAGCGCCTGGGCATCGGTGTTGATCGCGATGAACTCGACGCCGCGGAGGCCGAGCTCGATCATCCGGTTGACGGCGTTGACCCCGCCGCCGCCGATGCCGACGACCTTGATCACCGCGAGGTAGTTCTGGTTCGACGTCACGTCCGGCCTTCCGAGGATGTCCGTGGGATCAAAGTCTCAACCTCTAGTTGAAGTTGAGAACTGTTCCCACTATGGTGTTCGTCCCCACGGTAAGCGCGTGCCCCGGCAACACCCCGGACATCCGCCGCGTGTCGCGACGGTTGCGGCGCGCAGCATCAGTCGGCGCGGAAGACCGCGATCCCCGGCGCCGATACGTCGTACTCGCCGGGGCCAGCGCCGGCGTACCGGCCGAGCAGTGCGGCGAGCACCGTCGCCTTGCGTTCGGAGTCGGCGGCGCTTCCCCAGACCACCCGCTGCGACGTGGCGGCGAGGGTGAGGGTCACGTCATCCCGCGTCCGGGCGGTGATCGAGTCCACCTGGGCGAGCACGCTCGGCGGCAACGCGACGAGCACCTCGGCGATGGACGCGAAGCCCCGACCCTCGACGCCGTCCGCGTCGAGCTGCAGCAGCGGCAGGCCCGAGGGTCGGGCGGCCGCGGACTCGAGCACCACGCCCGCGGCGTCGACGACGTCGAAGCCCGTCGCCGTCGCCACGAGCCCGAGCGGAGAGCGCTCGACGATGTGGATGACGAGCGTCCCCGGCGGGACGAGCTCGGTCACGTAGCTGCGGATCGTCGTGAACTCACCGAGTTCCGCGCGAAGTCGACCCTCGTCGATGAGCGCGAGCGGTGTGCCGAGCTGTCCGGACACCGCGTCCTCGAGAACGGCGGGGTCGAGGCGAGACGTCCCGTCGATACGGATCTCGCGGAGGGCGAGGATCGGCGAGAACACGGCACCGGCGACGAGGAGCCCGACGAGCGCCAACACGCCGAGTGCCGACAGCACGCCGATGCGCCGATGACGAGCGCGGCGCGTGAAGCGCCGCACCTCGGCCTTCTCGTAGCGCTGGCGGAGCCTGTCGGCCGCTCTCGAACGGCGATCGGGCTTCGGCTCCCGCGGTGTCGTGGTCTTCGACGGCGCCTGCTCGCGGAGCGGGCGCACCTCACGCGGCGCCCGCTGCTCGCGCGCCGGTGCTGCCCTCGGTGCCGGCGTGCGCGCGGGCGCCGGACGCGCAGCGGGCTGCGCGGGACGCTCGGGACGCTTCACGCCCCCATCCTCACGCCCGAACGGTGCGAACTCAGGGCACCACGCGGACCGGCTCGTCGCTCCGCTCGAGGGCATCGATGAGCTGCGGGACGATCTTGTACACCGTGCCGCACGACAGCGTCATGACGATGTCGCCCGCGCGGGCGACACTCGCCATGTGGTCGGCGGCAGCCTGCCAGTCCTCGAGCAGCACGACCTTGCTCTTGTCGACGAAGTGATCGACGACGAGTTGACCGGTCACGCCGGGCACCGGATCCTCCCGCGCGCCGTCGACGGCGAGCACGATCGTGAGGTCGGCCTGCTTCTCGTACGCCTCCGCGAACTCGGCCGCGAAGAGACGGGTGCGCGAGTACAGGTGGGGCTGATGGATGGCGATGACGCGCCCCTCGCCCACGATCGTGCGCGCGCCGGCGACAGCCGCATCCACCTCCGCGGGCTCGTGCGCGTAGTCGTCGAAGATCTTGACGCCGCGCACCTCGCCCTTGAACTCGAACCGGCGCGTCGTGCCCCCGAAATCCTCCAGTGCGGCGACCGCGTCGGCGAACGGATGCCCGAGCACGAGGAGAACGGCGACGGCACCCGCGGCGTTGACGGCGCTGTGCCGACCGACGGCGTTCACGCGTGCCCGGCGCGTCTCCCCTCGCCAGGTGAGGTCGAACTCGACAGACTCCGCCGCCACGATGTCACTCACCCGGACGTCGGCATCCGGGCTCTCACCGAAGCGCACGACGGGTGCGGTCGCCGCCGCCCGCGCGAGCACCTCGTCGACGAGCATCCCCTCGCCCGCGACGATGTGCTCGGAGGCACCCCGCACGAACTCCGCGAACGCCTCGAGGTACCCGTCGGTCGAACCGTGGTGGTCGAGGTGCACGGGATCGACGTTGGTCACGACCGCGACAGAGGTGTCGTAGAACAGGAAGGAGCCGTCGGACTCGTCGGCTTCGAGCACGAACTCGTCACCGGCGCCACGCGCGGAGCTCGTGCCGAGAGCGGTCACGACGGCTCCGCTCACGAAGCTCGGGTCGGCGCCGAGTGCGCGCAGCGCCGTCGCGATCATCCCGGTCGTGGTCGACTTGCCGTGCGCACCGGCGACGCTCACGACGCGCGAGCGGCGCGACAGCCAGTGCAGCGCCTGCGACCGGTGGAGGAGGGTGAGGCCGCGCTCCTGCGCCGCGACGTACTCGGGGTTCTCCGGCCAGATCGCGCTCGTGAAGACCACGGTGTCGGCGTCGCCGAGGTTCTCGGCCGCGTGGCCCACCGCGATGTGCGCGCCGCGAGCGCGGAGCGGCTCGAGATAGGGCCCCTCGGAACGATCCGACCCGCTCACCTCGAGGCCGGCGTCGAGCATGAGGTGCGCGATACCGCTCATCCCGGAGCCTCCGATGCCGAGGAAGTGCACCCGTCCGAGCTCCTCCGGGACGAGGAGCGAAGGGTCGGGCTTGACGGGCACGGAGAGCGAGTCTACGCGCGCGCGTTCCCGCGCGCCTCGAGCACGAGGTCCACCATCCGGTCGGCCGCGTCGGTCGCTCCCGTCGACGCCATCCGCACCGCCATCGCCGCGACGCGCGCACGGTCGTCGAGCAGCGGCGGCAGCTCGCGGCCGACGTACTCGGGGGTGAACGCGGCGTCTGCCACGAGCAACGCTCCCCCGGCCCGCACCGCCCCGCGCGCGTTGAGCGCCTGTTCGCCGTTGCCGACGGCGTACGGGACGAAGACCGCCGGCACCCCCACGGCGGCGAGCTCGCACACCGTCGCCGCGCCCGCGCGCGAGACCGCGAGGTCCGCGGCGGCGAGGGCGAGGTCCATGCGGTCGCAGTACTCGAGGATGCGGTAGCCGCTGAGCCCGGGATCGGTGACGGGCGACCGCGCCCCGGTCACGTGCAGCACCTGCCACCCCGTGCCGAGCAGGGCGGCGATCGACTGCGAGACGCTCTCGTTGAGCCGACGCGCCCCGGTCGAGCCGCCCGTCACGAGCAGCAGAGGACGCGACGGGTCGAGACCGAACGTCCGCGCCGCCTCGGCGCGCGCGGCCGGTCGGTCGAGCCGCTCGATCTCGGCGCGCAGGGGCAGACCGATCACGCGCGCACCACGCAACGGCGTGCCCGGGAAGGTGACGGCCACGTAGCGCGTCCACCGCGCGGCGAGGCGATTCGCCATCCCCGGCCGGGCGTTCTGCTCGTGCACGACGATCGGGAGTCGCTCGCGGCGCGCGGCCGCATAGGCGGGCGCGGAGGCGTAGCCGCCGAAGCCCACGACGATGTCGACGCCGCGATCGCGCAGGATGCCGCGCACCCGATCGACGGACGCGCGCCAGCGGCCCGGGAAGCGCAGCGCGTCGCGATTCGGTCGGCGCGGAAAGGGCAGTCGCGGCACGGTGAGGAGTTCGTAGCCGCGCTCGGGCACGAGCCGCGCCTCGAGACCCTCCGCGGTGCCGAGCACGAGCACGGTGGCGTCCGGTTCCCGCTCGCGCAGACGGTCGGCGGTCGCGAGCAGCGGGTTGACGTGCCCGGCGGTGCCCCCGCCGGCGAAGAGGTACGTGGTCACCGAGTCATTCTGCGGGAAGACACCGGCACGTCGTCAGCGAGCGAATGCGGGCGCTTGCGTGCGAACGACAGGACGACGCCGATGGCGGTCATCGTCGTCAACAGCGCGGAACCGCCCGAGGACACGAGCGGGAGGGGCACGCCGAGCACCGGGAGAACGCCGAGCACCACCGCGATGTTGACGAGCGCCTGGCCGATGATCCAGACCATGACACCGCTCGTGACGACCTTCGCATACGGGTCGCGCACCATCTTGACGATGCGCACGAAGCAGTACGTCAGCATCACGAAGAGGCCGAGCACGATCACGCAGCCGAGCAGCCCGAGCTCCTCGCCGATGATCGCGAAGATGAAGTCGTTGTCGGCCGCCGGGATCCACGACCACTTCCCGGCCGAGTTGCCGAGCCCGACACCCGTGAGGCCACCGTGGGCGAGCGCCTCCCAGCCGTGCACGGTCTGCCAGCAGTCCCCGCCGAGCAGCGCGGGGTCGACGCAGCCGGAGAGCCAGGCGTCGATGCGGTTGCGGCGGGAGAGGGTGAGCGTCGAGGCGATCGCGACGGCGACCGCGAGCACCGCCACGACCAGCGTCAGGTGCCGCAGGCGCACCCCCGCGAAGAACGAGACGCCGAGGACGGCGAGGATGATGATCGACGCCGAGCCGAGATCGCGCCCGGCGAGGACGAGCCCCACCGCGACGGCGACGACGGGACCCGCGGGAACGAGCACCCGACGCCAGTCGTCGAAGTCCGCGGAGCGCTTCACGAGGATCCAGGGCAACCAGAGCACGAGCGCGAGCTTGATGAGCTCGGAGGGTTGCATGCTGAACGACCCGAAGTCGAGCCAGCTCTGGTTGCCGCCGGTCTCGACGCCGAGATTCGTGAAGACGAGGAGCTGGAGGGCCACCCCGACGACGAGCGCGAGCCCGGCCCACCTCTTCCAGAACGCGATCGGTGCACGTGCCGCCAGCAGCATGAGCGGCAGTCCGATGACGGCGTAGAGGCCCTGCCGGGACGCGCGCGCGAAGAAGTCGCCGCTGCCGATGCGCGACTCGATCGACGACGACGAGAGCACCATGACGAGCCCGAAGGCGAGCAGGAAGACCGTCGTCCCGAGCAGCAGGAAGTACTCCCGGGTCTCCGCCTGGAACAGTGTGCGCACGGCCACGAGGGCGATCGACGGGCGCTTCTCGAGCAGCTCCGCCGAGGGTCGGGGGTCAGCGCGAGGGGCGCCCTGCCGACGACTCGGGGTCTTGTCGATCCGGGTCATCGGCGCCTCCCGTCCTCTTCCGTACCGCCTCGGCGAACCGGCGACCCCGGTCCGCGTAATCGATGAACTGGTCCATCGACGCCGCCGCCGGTGCCAGCAGGACGACGTCGCCCGCCTGCGCGAGTGACGCCGCCGCGCGCACCGCGGCGACCATCACCTCAGTCTCGGACTCGTCGACCTCGACGACGGGGACGCCCGGGGCGTGTCGCCGGAACGCGTCGCGGAGCGCTTCGCGGTCGATGCCGACCAGGATCGCGCCGCGCAGTCGACTCGCGTGGCGCCGCACGAGCGGCGCGGGATCGACGCCCTTGAGCAATCCACCCGCGATCCAGACCACCGACTCGAAGGCGGCGAGGGCGGCGTTCGCGGCATGCGCGTTGGTCGCCTTCGAGTCGTCGACGAACCGCACCCCGTCCACCTCGAGCACGAGCTCGGTACGGTGACGATCGAGCGAGAAGCCGCGGACGGCATCCCGGATCGCCGCCGGCTCGACTCCCGCCGCGCGGGCGAGAGCCGCGGCCGCGAGGGTGTTGGCGATGCCGTGCGGCGTCGAGAGCCCCGCGGCGCGCAGATCGTCGAGCGTCGCGAGTTCGAGGGCGGAGTTGCGGCGGTCGTCGAGGAAGGCACGGTCGACGAGGATGTCCTCGACGAGGCCGAGATCGCTCGGTCCGGGCAGCCCGAGCGTGAAGCCGATCGCGCGCGCGCCGTCCTGCACCTCGGCGTCCTCGACCATGCCGCGCGTCGCCTCGTCGGCCTGGTTGAAGACGCAGGCGACGCGCGTGTTCGCGTACACCTTGGCTTTCGCGTCGCGGTACCCCTGCTTCGAGCCGTGCCAGTCGAGGTGGTCGTCGTCGAGGTTGAGGCAGACGCTCGCAAGCGGCGCGAGCTCTCCCCCGGCGTTGCGGTTGATCCAATGCAACTGGTAGCTCGAGAGCTCGACGACGAGTACGTCGAATCCCGCGGGGTCGCGGATCGCGTCGAGCACGGGGATGCCGATGTTTCCCGCCGGTGCCGCACGAAGGCCACCGGCGACGAGCATCGTCGCGGTGAGCTGCGTCGTCGTGGTCTTGCCGTTCGTCCCGGTGACCCCGATCCATTCGACGAGCGAACCGTCGGGGCGGATCACCTTGTCGCGCAGCCGCCACGCGAGCTCGATGTCGCCCCACACCGGGATGCCCTGCGCCTCGGCCCACACCGGCAGCGCGTGATCGGGGTGGTAGCCGGGCGACACGACGACCAGTTCGGGATCGAATCCGACCAGCGTCTCCGGGATCGTCTCCTCGTCGGGGTGGAGCTCGAGGGACGCGCCGATGACCTCGAGCAGTTGCCGGTGCTCGTCGGAGGCCCGCGCCGCGACGACGAGCACGCGCGCTCCGAGCTCGAGGAGGGTGTCGGCGACCGCGAAGCCCGTCACACCCACGCCGAACACCGCGACGCGCAACCCCGACCAGTCGGCACGCCAACTGGTGAGGGTGGAGAGGTCGCGGCTCAGCGCCCGCTCCTCGTCCGTGCCCGCACCGAGATCAACGACTGACCCACTCGAGGTAGAAGAGCCCGACACCGACGGCGACGAAGAGCCCGGCGATGAGCCAGAACCGCACGACGACGGTGATCTCGGCCCAGCCCTTGAGCTCGAAGTGGTGGTGCAGCGGGCTCATCAAGAACACGCGTCTCCCCTCGCCGAAGCGCCACTTCGTGAGCTTGAACCAGCCGCGTTGGATGATCACCGACCCGGTCGTGATGATGAAGAGGCCGGCGATGAGCACGAGCAGGAGCTCGGTGCGGCTCAGGATCGCGAGCGCGGCGAGCGCGCCACCGAGGCCCATCGAGCCGGTGTCGCCCATGAAGATCTGGGCGGGCGTCGTGTTCCACCAGAGGAATCCGATGAGCGCGCCGCACAGGGCCGCCGCCGCGACGGCGAGGTCGAGCGGATCCCGCACCTCGTAGCACTTGTAGTAGTCGTCACCCGCGATGACGTTGATGTTGAAGCACGACTGGTTGGCTTGCCAGAAGCCGATGAAGATGTACGCCGAGATCGCGAAGATCGCGGCCCCGCTCGCGAGCCCGTCGAGTCCGTCGGTGACGTTCACCGCGTTGGAGGTGCTCGCCGTGATCACGTTGACCCACAGCACGAAGAGCACGAAGCCGACGACCGAGCCGAACGCGAAGAGGTTGAGCCACCCGATGTCGCGCACGCCCGAGATGAAGGTCGACGCCGGGGTCAGGTCGTTCTCGTCGCGGAAGTTCTCGGTGATGGCGAGCACCGCGAACACCGTGCCGACGATGATCTGACCCGCGATCTTCGTCCAGCCGCCGATGCCGAGGCTGCGCTGCTTGCGCGTCTTGGTGAAGTCGTCGATGAAGCCGAGGAGCCCGAGCCCGCCGGCCATGCCGAACACGAGCACGCCCACCATCGTCCACGGCACACCGGCCACCCAGTGCCCGACGAGGTAGCCGAGGAACGCGCCGACCAGGAAGATGATGCCGCCCATCGACGGCGTGCCGCGCTTCGCGTGGTGCGTCTGGGGTCCGTCGTCGCGGATGAACTGACCCCAGTTCAGGCGCTTGAACAGCCGGATGAAGAGCGGTGTGAGGAAGAGCGTGAAGAACAGCGAGAAGCCGCCCGCGATGAGAAGCGCGATCACTTAGCTCACGCCCCCCAGCCGGTCGCCGAGCTGACGGAGTCCGGCCGACTCGGACGACTTGACGAGCGCGACGTCGCCGGACTGGAGGATCCCACGAAGGAGATCGTAGGCGGCGTCGGCGTCCGGGACGAACACCGACTCCCCGTCCCACGACCCCTGGAGCCCCGCCGAGGCATGGATCCGCAGGGCATCGGGCCCCACGACGACGAGTTGCGCGATGTTGAGCCGCACCGCGAGCAACCCGATCCGGTCGTGCTCGTCGTCGGCGGACTCGTCGGGAGACGCCACTCCGCCGAGCACGGCGATCGACCTGCCGTCCCGCGGCGTGATCTGCGCCAATGTCTTGAGCGCCGCCGCCGTCGAATCGCCACTCGCCTCGGACGCGTCGTTGATGATCGTGATGCCGTCACCGCCGTCGAGCACCTGCATGCGCCAGCGCTCGGCCAGCGGAACCGCCTCGATCGCGGCGATGGAGTGCGAGGACGGGATGCCGAGTTCCCGCGCCGCGGCGAGGGCGGCGAGGGCGGTCACGACCTGGTGCTCGCCGAGCAGGCGCAGGACCACGGGGTGCCGCTCCCCGTCGACGAGGTAGTCGAACGACGTGCCCAGGGCGGTCGCGTGCACGTCGTCGGCGCGGACGTCGTTGGCACTGCCGAGGCCGTAGCGCACGAGGCGCCCCTCGGTGCTCGTCGCGAGCTGCGCGACCCGGGGATCGTCGCCGTGCGCCACCACGACGGTACCCGCGGGGAGATCGTCGGAGTAGCCGATCACGCGGTCACGGAGGCCCGCGTCGGGGATCGCGGCGCGGAGCAGCGTCCTCGTCGCGTCATCGAGACCCGGGACCGCGACGAACGTGTCGGAACTCACCAGCCGGCCTCGCGCAGCGCGGCGCGGGCCAGCTCGCGTGCCGAGTACGGCGTGCGGACGCCTTCGATGTCGCGGTAGTCCTGGTGGCCCGGTCCCGCCCAGAGGATCGAGTCGCCCTCGCGGGCGAGCCCGACGGCGGCGACGATGGCCGCCTCGGGGGGACTGACCTCGAGGGTCTGCTCCGGCTGGTCGGCGGCGAGAGCAGCCCCCGCGAGGAGCGCGGCGCGGATCTGCTGCGGGTTCTCGAAGCGCGGGTGGTGGTCGGTGATGATGAGGATGTCGCTGCCCTGCGCGGCGACCCGACCCATCTCGGCGCGTTTGGTGGCATCCCGATCGCCGTCGGCGCCGAACACCATGATCGTCTTACCCGTCGTGAACTGGCGCACGGCCGCGAGCGTGTTCTCGAAGGCGTCGGGGCTGTGGCCGAAGTCCACGTACACCGAGGGGCCGCGGTCGCCCGAGACGCGCTCCGTGCGGCCCGGGAGGTAGGCCCGGATGCCCCCGTCGGCGTCGAGCGCGGCGCCGATCGCCTCGAGCTCGAAGCCCGCCTCGACGAGCATGACGATGCCGAGCGCGGCATTGGCGGCCATGTGCCAGCCGATGAGCGGCTCGCGCGCGACGAGGCTGCGACCCTCGGGCCCGCTCAACCGGAACTCCGTGTACGTCGGCGTGGCGTCGAGGATCTCCACGCTCCAATCGGCGTCGTCGACGTCGGACGCTGCCGCGTGGCCGATCGTCGCGATCGTCGTGACCGGGATGCGCGCCTCCTCGACCACGCGGGCACCCCACGCCGTGTCGAGACAGACGACCGCACGCTTCGAGAGCTCGGGCTGGAACAGCGGGAGCTTCGCCCGGAAGTACTCCTCCATGTCGGCGTAGTCGTCGAGATGGTCGTGGCTCAGGTTGGTGAAGCCGGCGACGTCGAACAGCAGTCCGTCGACGCGGTGGTGGGTGAGGGCCTGGGCGCTCACCTCGACCGCGACCGCGCGCACACCGCTCTCGCGCATCCGCGCCAGGAGCGCGTGCATCTCGCTCGCCTCCGGGGTCGTGAGTCGGCTCACGATCGTCAGGTCGCCGATGTGGCGCTCCGAGGTCGACGACAGCCCCGTCACGAGCCCCAGTTGCCGCAGCACCGCCTCGAGCAGATACGACGTCGAGGTCTTGCCGTTCGTCCCCGTGGTGCCGAAGAGCAGCGGCGGGTGCTCGCGCGTGCGGTAGACCCACGCCGCGATCTCGCCGAGGGCGAGCCGGGGGTTCTCGACGAGGAGGATCGGGAGGCCGGCGTCCGCGGCGAGCTCGGCACCCTCGGCGTCGGTCAGGAGCGCGACGGCCCCGCCCTCGCGGGCCTGTGCGGCGTAGGCCGCGCCGTGCCCTTTGAATCCCTTGACCCCGACGAACAGGTCGCCCGGGTGGAGGTCGCCCGTCGAGAGGGTCACGCCGGTGACTTCGAGACCGTCGACGGCACCGCGGTGCTCGATCCCGAACTCCTGGACGAAGCCGGCGAGCGAACGGGGCGAGGGATGCTCGGGACGCAGGACCGGGGGGATCCGAGAACTCACCCGGCTCCTCTCTCTACTTCCCCGCTACCAGGTGAGCGGGAGGTCGGGCGCCGCCTCCGTCGAGGGCTGAACCCTGAAGGTCTTGATGACCTGCTCCATGATCGCGTTGAACGTGGGAGCGGCGGCGGCGGACGACTTCATGATATCCGGCTTGGCGAACGTCACCACGATCGCGTACTCGGGGTTCTCCGCAGGGAACACTCCGGCGAGCGAGACGATGCGCTCCGCTCCGTAACGGCCGTTCTCCGCGACCTCACCCGTGCCGGTCTTCACCGCGAGGCGGTACCCCGGCACCTCGAGAACGCTGCGGAGCCCGCCCTGGGTCGCGACGGTCTCCATCATCTGCACGGTGGTGTCGGCGGCGTACTCGCTCACGACGCGCTCGCCGGTCGCGACCGGCACGTCGGTCCAGGTGCCGTCAGGATGCTCGCAACCCGAGACGAGCGTGAGGGGCATCCGCACCCCGCCGTTCCCGAGGGTCTGGTAGAGACTCGCCATCTGCGCGCTCGTCGCGGTGATGCCCTGGCCGAACATCTGCGTGGCCTGGCTCACCGAGTCGATCTCCCCCGGGGCGAACACCCGCCCGTGGTTGCCCTCGACCGACTCTCCGAGGAAGTCGACCTCCGTCGGCTGCGAGAACCCGAACTTCAGGAAGTAGTCGTACTTCTGCTGCTCGCTGAGTCGGTTGCTCAGCATGACCGTGCCGATGTTCGACGAATTCATGAGGATGCCGGTCGCGGTCCAGCGCAGGTCGCCGTGCGAGAACACGTCGGTGATGTACTCACCGTCGGGAAGGCCCTCGGTGTAGCGCCCGGGCACGGTGAGCGGCGTGTCCGGCGTGATGAGCCCTTGGTCGAGCAGCGCCGCGAACGCGACGGGCTTCATGATCGAGCCGGGTTCGAACGGCGCGACGAAGCTCCGGGCGCCCGCGTCGTCGCGGCCGACCGAGTCCAGGTCGTTGGGGTCGATCGACGGCCAGTCCGCGGCGACGACGATCTCGCCCGTGTCGACGCGCACGACCATCGCCGTGCCCCAGTCGGCCCCGACCTCGGTGCCGCGCTCGGCGAGCTTCTGCTGAGCGAACCAGGAGAGATCCGAGTCGATCGTGAGGTGCACGGTGCCGCCGTCGGACGGCTCGGTCTCGACCACGAGACTGCCCGGGAGACGGACGCCGTCGGCGCTGCGCTCGTAGGTCGACTCGCCGTTCTCGGAGGCGAGGCACTCGTCCCAGCGCCTCTCGGTACCCGAGAGCGGTTCGTCCGCGCCGAGGAACCCGACCAGATTGCCGGCGATCGCCCCGCTCGGGTACACGCGTGACGGCCGCATGTCGGAGTACACCCAGTCGATGTCGAGGTCCCAGACGGCGTTGAAGGTGGCGAGGTCCACGGCCTTGACGAGGTAGGCGAACTGGGACTCGCGATCCGCCTCGAGCGCCGCCTGGAGGTCGGTCGCGACCGCACCCGTGAGTTCGGCGATCTTCGCGAGCGCCTCTGCCGTGGGCACCGCGACGCGCTCGCCGTCGACCGTGATCTCCGTCAGTCCCGTCTCCCAGTCGACGTTGACGGGCGCGGCGGTGATGTCGTACCGCTCGACGCTGTCGGCGAGGACGGTGCCGTTGGCATCGACGATGCTGCCGCGCTCGCCGTACGTGGTCACGGGGATCGTGCGCCGCGACTCCGCCGCGAGCGTGAGCTCTTCGGCCCGCACCACCTGCAGGTCGACGAGCTTCACGATGAACACCGCGACGATCGCGAGCACGACGATCATGGTCAGCCGGAGCCGACCGGCGGTGATCCGAGCGGAGGTCATGCGGTCGTCGTCCTACAGGGGGTCAGCGGTTGGTGGGCGAGGGGATCGTCCCAGTCGACGCGGGCGGAGCGGCCGTCGACCCGCCGGTTCCCGAGGAACCCGCAGTTTCGCCCGACGAGGCCGTGAGGTCGACGAGAGTCGGCGTCGTGATCAGGGAGTTGCCGATCTGGTTGCCGGCGGACCCCGTGAGCGAGCCGCCCGCGGGTGTCGGATTGCCGCTCACCGCGCCCGTCGTGAGATCGAGGAAGACGGGGTTGCCGCTCGCGATCATGCCCAGGTGCTCGGCGTTCGCGGTGAGGTTCTGCGTCGACGACAGCACCTCGAGCTGCTCGGTGAGCGCCTGCTCCTGACGCTGGAGATCGCGTTGCGCCGTCTGGAGGTCGGCGATCCGGTACGCCCCGTCGGCGAGCACGATGCTCAGGAGGAGCTGGGTCAGGAGGATCAGGCCGATGCCCGCCATGGTGACGACGGCGGGGAGCAGTCGCGGGCGTGCTCGACGCTGCGCGCGCGTGGGAGCGACCTCGAGGTGCCGCCGCGGCTGCTGAGGGGCGCGGACGGGACGCGGGGACGCGAGCGGGAGAGCGCTCATGCTGCTGCCTTCCGGAGACGTTCGGCCGCGCGGAGGCGGACCGGGGTGGCGCGGGGATTGCGGGACTTCTCGTCCTCGGTGGCGAGCTCGGCGCCGCGGACGAGGAGCTTGAGCTCCGGGGCGTGCTCGGGCAGCTCGACCGGGAGCCCGCGCGGGGTCGTCGAGACCGCGCGACCTTGGAGCTCGCGCTTCACGATGCGGTCTTCGAGGGATTGGTAGGAGAGCACGACGATGCGTCCGCCGAGTTCGAGCGCATCGACCGCCGCGGGGATGGTGCGGGCGAGCACCTCGAGCTCGGCGTTGACCTCCACGCGCAGCGCCTGGAAGACGCGCTTCGCGGGGTGCCCGGCATTCTTCACGGCCGCGGGGGTGGCATCCTGCAGCACGTCGACGAGCTGGGCCGACGTCGCGATGACGCCCTCCGCTCGGGCGCGGACGATCGCGCGGGCGTAGCGACCGGCCAGCTTCTCCTCGCCGTAGTCCTGGAAGATGCGCCGCAGCGACCCCTCGTCGTAGTCGGCGAGGATGCGCGCCGCCGTGAGCGGGGAGGTGGGGTCCATCCTCATGTCGAGCGCCGCGTCGCGTGCGTACGAGAAACCCCGATCGACGCGGTCGAGCTGCATCGACGACACACCGAGGTCGTAGAGGATGCCGCTCACCGCCGGGATGCCGAGATCCGCGAGCACGGTCGGGAGCGCATCCGACACCGCGTGCACGAGGTGCGTGCGCTCGGCGAACGGCCGCAGCCGCTCCCCCGCCAGGCGCAGCGCCTCCGGATCCCGGTCGATCCCGACCAGGGTGAGTTCGGGGAATCGACGGAGGAACGCCTCGGCGTGACCGCCGAGGCCGAGCGTGCCGTCGATGAGCACCGCCCCGGGGCGGGTGAGGGCGGGACCGAGCAGGTCGAGGCAGCGCTCGAGCATCACGGGGGTGTGCAGGGCGTCGTCGCCGGCGGCATTCGCGTCGAGGGTGTCGGTCATGGTCGTGGGGCCCCGCCCCGGGATCCGATCCCCATCCGCTGCGACCTGCCTCCGGGGAAGTGAGGCAGGGTGCGCGGCTGAGGGTCGCATCCCGGGGAACTCAGAACGGGCCCGCGATCACCTCCCCGTCGCCACCGGAGGCGTACTGCGGCTCCTTCTCGGCGTAGAAGGACTCCCACGCCGCCGTGTTCCAGATCTCGGCACGCTTGCCGACGCCGATCATCGTGAGGTCGCGGTCGAGCGACCCGTACTCGCGCAGCTGCGGCGGGATGGTCACGCGGCGCTGCTTGTCGGGGATCTCCTGCGAGGCGCCGGAGAGGAAGAGCCGGTCGCGGTCGCGCTGCTCCTTCGAGGTCACGGGCGCGGCGCCCATCTCCTCGAGGACGCGCTCGAACTCGCGATCGCTATAGACGACGACGCAGCGGTCGGCGCCGCGGGTCATGACGAGTCCGCCGGAGAACTCGTCCCAGAACTTGGCCGGAAGGACGATCCGGCCCTTCTCGTCGAGCTTCGGAGAAAAGGTGCCCATCAACATATGCGGCCACCCCCCTCTTTCTCCGGCCAGGCATCGAAGGATGGCTCCACATTACTCCACTTTCCTCCCTAGGCAACCACTTTCGACCCTTTCTCCTCCCCTGAGCCCCCTTCTGGGGTGGTGCCGCTCCCCGCGCACGACAAAAAGAAGGCCGACCCGGAGGTCGGCCTTCGTGAGCGAAGAGGTGCGAGGTGGAGGAGGCTCAGTCCTGCTCGCGGCGCTGGTCCCAGCGCTCGTTGAGGTTGTCCATGAAGCCCGGACGGCGGCCGGCGGCGTCACGCGCATCGCGCGGCACGGTCAGACGGCGGGGCGGGGCGAACCCGAGCATCGCGCCGAGGAACATCACGGCGAAACCGGCGACCCCGATGATCGGCTGCTGTACGACGACGCCGACGATGAGGAGCACGACCCCCACGACTCCGGCGATGATCGCGAGCGCGATGGCGGTGTAGCTGGCCCGGACGCGCCCGCCGACCGTCGCGACGTCATCGGCGTCGTGATGGTAGAGACTGCGCTCCATCTCGTCGAGGAGGCGCTGCTCCTGCTCGGAAAGTGGCATGTGGGCTCCTTGTGGGGCGAGAAATTCATTGTAGGACCCCCGCCCGCGGATAGGGTAGGCGCGTGCCTGAGAGTCCGCGGTTAGTGGACCTCGTGCAATCCCGGCTCGACGGGTACCTCACCGAGCGCGGCACGGAACTGCGCGGGATCTCTCCCGATCTCGACGTCGTCGACGACTGTGCGCGGCGTCTGCTCGCCGGCGGCAAGCGCTTCCGTGCACTGTTCTGCTACTGGGGCTGGCGCGCGGTGAGCGCCCACTCCGCCGAGTTCGACCCGCTCGAGGACGACGAGAGCGAGGAGGGCCTCGGCGCCGTCGTGTCGATCGCCGCCGGACTCGAGATGTTCCACGCCGCAGCCCTCGTCCACGACGACATCATGGACAACTCCGACCTGCGCCGCGGACAGCCGAGCGTGCACCGCGCGTTCGCGATCCTGCACGGGGAACGCGGGTAGGACGGCTCCGCCGACACTTACGGGATGTCCGCGGCCCTGCTGCTGGGCGATCTGCTGCTCGGCTGGAGCGACGAGCTCGTCGCGGAGGGCGTGGCGCGCATCGGCGGCACGGCGGGCCGCGCGGCGCGTACCGAGTTCAACACCATGCGCACCGAGGTCACCGCCGGGCAGTACCTCGACATCTTCGAGGAGATGGCCTGGCGTGCCCTGCCGGAGGACGAGCTGCTCTCCCGCGCCCAACGCGTCGTCGTGTACAAGTCGGCGAAGTACAGCGTCGAGGCCCCGCTCGCGATCGGCGGCTCGCTCGCCGACGGATCGCTCGCGCAGGTCGCGGCCTTGCGCGACTTCGGCCTGCCGCTCGGGATCGCGTTCCAGTTGCGCGACGACATCCTCGGCGTGTTCGGTGACCCCGAGGTGACCGGCAAGCCCGCGGGCGACGACCTGCGCGAGGGCAAACGCACCGTGCTCGTGACGCTCGCGCGGCAGAAGCTGCCGCAGTCGGCATCCCGGCTGTTCGACGAACTGCTCGGCGACCGCACGCTCGACGCGTCGCAGATCGCGATGCTGCAGACGGCCGTGCGTGACAGCGGGGCGGTCGAGCACGTCGAGCGCGTCATCGCCCACCAACTCGATCAGGCGCGCACCGCACTCGCCGATGCACCGCTCGCCCGCTCGGCGCGCGATGAGCTCACAGCGCTCGCCGACGCCGTGACCCGCCGCGAGAGCTAGGTCGGGTCAGAAGCCGAGCGCCTGGGCGACGCGACGCACCTCGGCCTTGCGGCCCGCCCGCAGGGCGTCGATGGGCGCCGCGCCGAGGGTGTCGTCATCGGAGAGCATCCAGTTCACGGCTTCCTCATCGCTGAAGCCCGCGTCGTGGAGGACGACGAGCGTTCCGCGGAGTTCGTGGAGCGGCTCGCCGTCGCGGACGAAGTCCGCGGGCACCTTCAGGACGCCGTCGACGCGGACGGCGAGGAGGGTGTGGTCGTCGAGGAGTCGCCGGACTCTGCCCTGGGGAATGCCCAGGAGGTCGACGAGGTCGGGAATGGTCAGCCAAGTCCGCTCGGCGGGTGCGGTCACTCCCCTAGCTTTCCATGATCCCCGCGTTCGTCCGAATGTTTCCAGCTTGTAAACTCTCGCCACTCTGGCAACGTTGGTTGACACGCATGCACACCTATGTCACGGTGGTGGGACGTGCCGACACGGATCCCCGGGGGGTTGGGGAGATATGAGGCGGAAGAAATATGGATGTTCGTGACGCCCAGGCGACCCCGCCTGCGCCGTTCCCCGGGCTCGCGCCGACGCGCGCGACCGCCCGTCACCTGACTCCGCGCAAGCGCAGCCGACTCGGCGAGGGTTTCCGCAAGACCCTGCCGTTCGTCGTGGCGAGCGCCATGACCGTCGGTTTCAACCTGACCGGTCCTGTCGAGCCCGTCGTAGCCGCGCCCAAGAAGCCCGCCAAGGCCAAAGCCGACCACGCCACCCCGGCCCGAGCAGTCGCGGCCACCGCTCCCCGCACCCACGGCGGCGGTTCCTCGGCGCTCGCGTCCTACACCGTCCAAGCGGGCGACACCGTCGCCGCCATCGCGGGTCGCCACGGGCTGTCGACCGCCTCCGTGCTCGCGCTCAACGGGTTGGGCTGGAAGTCGCTCATCTTCCCCGGGCAGGTGCTGAAGCTCGCCGCCGGCGCGAAGACGTCGCCGACCTCGGCGCCTCACGAAGGCGGCCGTTACACGATCGTCAAGGGCGACACCGTCTCGCGCATCGCCGCGCGCTTCGGAGTCTCGGTCGAGTCGGTCCTGAGCGCGAACGGGCTCGGCTGGTCGAGCATCATCTACCCCGGGCAGACCATCGCGATTCCCGCGACCGCTCCCGCTGCGACGCCCGAGATCGAGCTCGTCTCGGATGTCACCCCGGCGCCCGCGACACCGCCCCCACCATCGGTTCCGTCCAGCCCGACCACGAGCTACACCGTCAAGTCCGGCGACACGATCTCCGCCATCGCGTCGCGCTTCGGCGTGAGCACCCAGGCCGTTCTCGACGCCAACGGGCTGACCTCGTCGAGCATCATCTACCCCGGCGGCAGCCTCGTCATCCCTGCCGCGGGCGGCGCCTCCTCGGGCGGTGGCGGCGGTTCCGTGACGACGCTCACCGCCGAGCAGGAGAGCAACGCGCGCATCATCATCCAGGTCGGTCGCGAGCAGGGCGTCCCCGACTACGGCATCATCATCGCCCTCGCGACGGCGATGCAGGAGTCGAGCCTGCGCAACATCGACTACGGCGACCGCGACTCGGTCGGACTGTTCCAGCAGCGCACGAGCACGGGCTGGGGCACGATCGCCGACATCATGAACCCGTATCACTCGGCCTACCTCTTCTACCAGGGCCGCAGCGGCTACACGCGCGGGCTGCTCGACATCTCGGGCTGGCAGTCGATGCCGCTCACCGTCGCGGCGCAGAAGGTTCAGATCTCCGCCTACCCCGATCACTACGCCAAGTGGGAGGCGGGCGCGCGCGCCTGGTTCGCCGCGCTCGGTTGACGGCCACGCGACGTCGCCGCGCCGGGTTGCACTCGCGCTTCATCACGATCTGCTGACAGGTCCCCGGCGAACCCGGGTGTCCTCCCAGGCTGGGGATCTCCGCGAATCTAGACTGCGGGGGTGAGCGCCAGCACCACCGATCCCCTGATCGGCCGGCTCATCGACGGCCGGTATCAGGTGCGCTCCCGCATCGCGCGGGGCGGCATGGCGACCGTCTACCTCGCGACCGACCTCCGGCTCGAGCGACGCGTCGCCGTCAAGGTCATGCACGGGCACCTCGCGGACGACAGCCAGTTCAAGCAGCGCTTCATCCAGGAGGCTCGCAGCGCGGCGCGCCTCGCGCATCCCAACGTCGTCAATGTCTTCGACCAGGGGCAGGACAGCGAGTCGGCCTATCTCGTCATGGAGTACCTGCCGGGTATCACGCTGCGGGATCTGCTCGAGGAGTACGGCTCTCTCACGCCGCAGCAGACGATCGACATCTCGGAGGCCGTGCTCTCCGGGCTGGCCGCCGCGCACAAGGCCGGCATCATCCACCGCGATCTCAAGCCCGAGAACGTACTGCTCGCCGACGACGGACGCATCAAGATCGGCGACTTCGGGCTCGCCCGAGCAGCGTCGGCGCACACCGCGACGGGTGCCCAGCTCCTCGGTACGATCGCGTACCTCTCCCCCGAGCTCGTCACCCGCGGCGTGGCCGATACCCGCAGCGACATCTATGCGGTCGGCATCATGATGTACGAGATGCTCACCGGCGAGCAGCCCTTCACGGGCGAGCAGCCGATGCAGATCGCCTACCGGCATGCGAACGAACCCTTGCCCGCGCCGAGCTCCCGCAACCCGAGGGTGCCGCGCGAGCTCGACGAGCTCGTGCTCTGGGCGACGGCGAAGGAACCCGACCACCGGCCGACCGACGCGCGGGTACTGCTCGAGCAGGTGCGCGACGCCGAAGCCGTGCTCGACCTCCCCGCCACGACCGGGCCGACGCGCGCCTTCACCCAGGTGATGCCGCCCGCGCCGGGCGGTGCGCGGCACACCACCGGCCCGTCGCACCCGACCGACCCGAATCCGCCCCTGCGCCCCGACCGCCCGCTCGCGGATGCCGCGACTCAGGTGCTCGCGCCTCGGCGGGGCGGCCCCGGCTCGGAGCTCGCCCTCGCCGAACCGCGGCCTCCGGTCGCCCGTCGCCGCCGTTGGATCCCGCTCGTCGCCGGCCTCGCGGTTCTCGCCCTCGTCGGCGGAACCCTGGGCTGGTGGTTCGGGTTCGGCCCGGGCGCGCGGGTCACGATCCCGGAGACGCTCGCCGGGATGAGCGAGCAGGAGGCGCGCGAGACGCTCGACGAACTCGGGCTCGACGCGGCGGAGCAGACCGGCCGCGTCCCCTCTCCCGACATCCCTGTGGACGCCGTCGCCGAGACGGAACCCGCGATCGGCGAAGCCGTCGCCAAGGGCACCGCCGTGACGCTCTATCTCTCCAACGGCCCGCAGTTGCTCGACATCGCCCTCGAGCAGGGCATGACCGAGGCCGCCGCCGACGAGGTCGTCGCCTCCCACTGGACGGCGCGCGAGACGATCTACCGCTACGACCCGGCCATCGGCAAGGGCAACCTGATCGATGCCCTGGCGGCCGACGACTCGAGCCTGCTCGGCGTCGCCCAGTACGGCGAGAAGCAACCGATCACGCTCATCGTCTCCGCGGGCGCTGTCCCGGATGTCGCCGACCAGACCCCCGAGGCCGCTACGGCGCTGCTCTCCGAGGCGGGGCTCGGCGTCGACCCGGGTCGCGCCGTGCAGACCTTCCACGACACCATCGCGGAGGGCAACGTCATCTCGATCGTCGACCCGGAGGGCCCGCTCAGCCCCGACGACACCGTGGGACTCGTCATCTCGAAGGGGCCTGCGCCGGTCGCCGTGCCGGAGATCGTCGGCCTCACCTGGGCCGAGGCCCGGGACGCTCTCACCAACGCCGGGCTCAAGTACGCGTTCGACCGCAACATCGACCGCATCCTCGCCGAGAGCGCGCCGAACGAAGCGACCGTCACGTCGTCGGATCCCGACCCCGGGGCCCAGGCGAAACGGATGGACGTCGTCACCGTCCGCCTGGGCTGACGGGTCAGCGCGCGGCGAGCTCCTCCGCGACGAGGAACGCGAGCTCGAGCGACTGCATGTGGTTGAGCCGCGGGTCGCACAGCGACTCGTACTTCGTCGCGAGGGTGGCCTCGTCGATGTGCTCGGAGCCGCCGAGGCACTCCGTCACGTCGTCGCCGGTGAGCTCGATGTGGATGCCGCCGGGGAACGTGCCCGCGGCGCGGTGCGCCTCGAAGAAGCCGCGCACCTCGTCGACGACGTCGTCGAAACGCCGCGTCTTGTAGCCGTTCGGGGTCGTGAGCCCGTTGCCGTGCATCGGGTCGGTCACCCAGAGCGGCGTCGCATCCATACCCTTGATCGCCTCGAGCAGGGGCGGGAGCGCGTCGCGCACCTTGCCCGCGCCCATGCGCGTGATGAACGTGAGCCGTCCCGGTTCGCGCTCGGGGTCGAGCTTGTCGATGAGCCGCTCCATGACCTCGGGGGTCGTGGTCGGACCGAGCTTCACGCCGATGGGGTTGCGGATGCGCGAGAAGTAGTCGATGTGCGCCCCGTCGAGGTCGCGCGTGCGCTCCCCCACCCAGAGGAAGTGCGCGCTCGTGTTGACGGGCGTGCCGTTGCGAGAGTCGATGCGCGTCATGGGCCGCTCGTAGTCCATGAGCAGACCCTCGTGCGACGTGTAGAACTCGACGCGGCGCAGCTCGTCGAAGTCGGCGCCCGCCGCCTCCATGAACCGCACGGCGCGGTCGATCTCCTTCGCGAGGCCCTCGTAGCGCTGGTTCGCGGGGTTGCGGGCGAAGCCCTGGTTCCAGGAGTGCACCTGGCGGAGGTCGGCGAAGCCACCCTGCGTGAAGGCGCGGATGAGGTTCAGCGTCGACGCGGCCGTGTGGTACCCCTGCACGAGGCGGCCCGGGTCGGCGGCGCGCGACTCCGGCGTGAAGTCGTAGCCGTTGACGATGTCGCCGCGGTACGCCGGGAGCGTCACGTCGCCGCGCGTCTCGGTGTCGCTCGAACGCGGCTTCGCGAACTGACCCGCCATGCGGCCCATCTTCACGACCGGCATCGAGGCGCCGTAGGTCAGCACGACGGCCATCTGCAGGAGCGTCTTCACGCGGTTGCGGATCTGGTCGGCGGTCGCGCCGGCGAACGTCTCGGCGCAGTCGCCGCCCTGCAGCAGGAACGACTCGCCGCGGGCCGCGCGCGCGAGTCGGTCGCGCAGGATGTCGACCTCGCCCGCGAAGACGAGCGGCGGGAAGCTGGCGATCTGCGCCGACGCGGCCGCGACGGCCTCGGCGTCGGTCCACTCCGGCTGCTGCTTGATGGGGAGGCTCCGCCAATAGTCCAGGCCCGCGATCACACTCGGATCTGCCGGGACGATGGTCTCTGTCGGGTCTACCACGGGAGGACTCTCTGTGAAGGTGGAGTGCTGGCGCGGAACGCGCGCTGACGGCCGAGCCGCCAGCATCCGAGCCTATCCGTCCGTCAGCGACGCCGCCGACGCGCGGGGGCCGGCTTCGGTTTCTTGACCGAGCTCGCGTAGACGTCGACGTACTCCTGGCCGCTGAGCTTCGACACCTCGTGCATGATCTCGTCGGTGATCGAGCGGAGGACGAAGCGGTCGCCCTCCATGCCGGCGAAACGCGAGAAGTCGAGCGGCTCGCCGATGACGACGCCGACCTTGCGCAGCCGGGGGAAGATCGAGCCTTCGAGCAGCACCTTGTCGGTGTCGATCATCGCGATCGGAAGCACGGGGGCGCCCGACTCCAGCAGCATGCGCGCGATGCCGGTGCGACCGCGGTACAGGCGTCCGTCGGGGCTGCGCGTGCCTTCGGGGTAGATGCCGAGCTGGCGGCCCTGCGCGAGCACTCCGAGGCCGGCCTCGAGGGCCGCCTCCGACGCCTTGCCTCCCGAGCGGTCGATCGGCACCTGACCGACGCCCGAGAAGAAGAACCTGCTGAACGCGCCCTTGAGGCCCGAGCCGGTGAAGTACTCGCTCTTGGCGAGGAAGACGATGTGCCGGTCGACGAGGAGCGGCAGGAAGATCGAGTCGACGAACGACAGATGGTTGCTCGCGAAGATCACGGGCCCCGACTCCGGGATGTTCTCGTCGCCGACGATCCACGGGCGGTACACCGTGTGCACGAACGGCCCGAGGACGACGAACTTGATCAACCAGTAGAGGAGAGGCACCGCTTGCCAGTCTATTCCGGGGTACCCGACAGGGTTCCGGAATTCCCCGCCCCGGCGTGGATGCGCGCGAGGTCGGCGGCACCGACGACGCCCGCATCGTTGACGAGCTGGGCTGCCACGAACCGCGGCTCGGGGTGGAAGCCGCGCGCGGGGAGGTGCGCGAGGAACGACTCGCGCACCGGGTCGAGGAGCAGGTCCCCCGCGACCGCCACGCCCCCGCCGAACACGAAGAGCTCCGGGTCGAGGATCGCGCCGATCGACGCGCACGCCTGCCCGAGCCAGTCGCCGAGCTCCCGCAGCGCCGCGACGGCACCCGGGTCGCCCTCCTGGATCAGGCGGCCCACGACGCCGCCGTCGAGCACCCCGCCGTTGTCGGCTCGGGCTGCAGCGAGGCCGTGTCCGATGCCACCGGCATCCGCGATCTCCCCCGCGAATCGCAGGAGCGCGCGGCCCGAACCGTACTGTTCGATGCACCCCTTCTGCCCGCAGCCGCACGGGTGACCGCCGGGTACGACCCGCAGGTGGCCGATCTCGCCGCCCGCCCCGAAGCCGCCTCGGAAGAGTCGACCGTCCGAGACGATCGCCCCGCCGACACCCGTGCCGATCGTCAGCATCGTCATGTCGGTGAACCCACGCCCCGCCCCGAAGCGGTACTCCGCCCAGCCGGCGGCGTTCGCGTCGTTGTCGATCGTGATGTCGAGGCCGGGCAGCCGCTCGGAGAGGTGCATCCGGAACGGCTCGCTGCGCCAGTTGATGTTGGGCGCGTAGTAGACGATCGACTGGGTGACGTCGATGAACCCGGCGGCCGCGACGCCGGCCGCGACGACGTCCTCACCGTCGGAGAGTTCCCGGACCAGATCGACGACGACGTCGACGATCGCGGCGGGGTCTCCTGCGGGCGTGGGACGTCGCTCCAGGCGGAGGATCTCCCCCGCCTCGGTCACGAGTGCTCCCGCGACCTTGGTCCCTCCGATGTCGATGCCGATGGCGTGCACTCGATACAGCCTAGAACCGTGGTGGCGCCGCGAAACCCCAGGCTAAGCTCACCTGAATACCCTGTCCCGGCCCCGAAGGAGTCGCCGTGAACGAGACATTCACCCCTGCCGTCGTCACACCCGATCCCGACGCGAACATCACTGCGCTTCTGCTCGACCGAGTGTCGAAGACGCCGGATGCCGCACTGTTCGCACTGCCCACCGCCGACGGCGGCTGGAGCGACGTCAGCTCGAAGCAGTTCCACGAGCAGGTCGTCGCGCTCGCGAAGGGTTTCGTCGCCGCGGGAGTGAAGCCGGGCGACAAGATCGGCTTCATGTGCAAGGTGCGCTACGAGTGGACCCTCGTCGACTTCGCCGCCGCGTTCGCCGGCGCGATCATCGTGCCGATCTACGAGACCTCGTCGCCGTCGCAGGTGCAGTACATCCTGAACGACTCGGGCGCGACGTCGATCATCGTCGAGACCGCGGAGCACTTCACGCGCTTCGACGAGATCCGCAGCGAGACCCCGCAGGTCGACAAGGTCTGGCAGATGCACCTCGGCGACCTCGAGAAGCTCGCGGGTTCGGGCGACAAGGTCACCGACGCCGCGCTCGAGAAGACGCGCACGGCCGCCAAGGGCAAAGACATGGCGACGCTGATCTACACGTCGGGCTCGACCGGCACGCCGAAGGGCTGCATCCTCACCCACTCGAACTTCGTCGAGCTGAGCCGCAACGCCGCGGTCGCGATGGATGAGGTCGTCAACACGCCGGGGGCGTCGACCCTGCTGTTCATCACGACGGCGCACGTCTTCGCGCGCTTCATCTCGATGCTCGCGGTGCACGCGGGCGTCAGGGTCGGCCACCAGGCCGACACGAAGAAGCTCGTCGAGTCGCTCGGCTCGTTCAAGCCCACGTTCCTCCTCGCGGTGCCGCGGGTGTTCGAGAAGGTCTACAACTCGGCCGAGCAGAAGGCCGTCGCGGGCGGCAAGGGCAACATCTTCGCGAAGGCCGTCGACACGGCGATCGAGCACTCGAAGGCGCTCGACGCCGGAAAGGTGCCGCTGGGCCTGAAGATCAAGTTCGCGCTCTTCGACAAGCTCGTCTACAGCAAGCTCAAGGCGGTCATGGGCGGCAACGTCAAGTACGCCGTCTCGGGCGGCGCGCCGCTCGGCACCCGGCTCGGCCACTTCTTCCGCAGCCTCGACGTGAAGATCCTCGAGGGCTACGGGCTCACCGAGACCTCCGCGCCCGCGACCGTCAACCGTGCCGACAACTTCAAGATCGGCAAGGTCGGCCCCGCGCTCCCGGGCAACGGCATCCGCATCGCCGAGGACGGCGAGGTGCACGTCAAGGGCATCGCGGTCTTCGACGGCTACTGGAAGAACGAGAAGGCCACGAAGGAGACCTTCGACGGCGAGTGGTTCAAGACGGGAGACCTCGGCGAGCTCGACGAGGACGGCTACCTCTCGATCACGGGTCGCAAGAAGGAGATCATCGTCACGGCCGCCGGCAAGAACGTCGCCCCGACGACCCTCGAGGATCCGATCCGCGCCAATCCGATCATCGGGCAGATCATCGTCGTGGGCGAGCAGAAGCCGTTCATCTCGGCGCTCGTCACCCTCGACCCGGAGATGCTGCCGCCGTGGCTCAACAGCAACGGCGAAGCGGCCGACATGCCGCTCGCCGAGGCCGCGGTGCACCCGAAGGTCATCGCCGAGGTGCAGAAGGCCGTGGATGCCGCGAACGCGCGCGTCTCCCGCGCCGAGTCGATCCGCAAGTTCACGATCCTCGCGACCGAGTTCACGGAAGGCTCGGGCCACCTCACGCCGAAGATGTCGCTCAAGCGCGGTCCGATCACGAACGACTTCGCGGCGCAGATCGAGGCCATGTACGAGCAGCCCGCGACCAAGGGCGAGAGCCTCGTCCACTAGCCACGAGACACGAACGACCGAGCCGCCGCTCCCTGGACACCGGGGGCGGCGGTTCTGTCTTTCGAGCAACTCAGCCGGGCGGCGACGTCTCGTCGTTCATGGTGTGGCGGGCGTCTACGGGCGGAACGACGAGACGTCGCCGCCCGGCGTCACGGCAGCTTGAACCAAGGAGCCTGACGGATCGCGCGCATCGCTTCTCGCTTCACCTCAGGCTCGAGCCCTTCGATGTAGAGCCGACCGTCGAGGTGGTCGCACTCGTGCTGGAGCGCCTGCGCCATGAGGCCGTCGCCGCTGACGTCCACCGCGTGACCGTCGGCATCGGTGCCGGTCACGCGCGCCCACGGGTAGCGGAGCCGTGGGAAGTAGAAGCCGGGGACGGAGAGGCACCCCTCGTCGACGAGCTCGGGCTCGCCGGAGACCTCGAGCACGGGATTGAGCACGTAGCCGATGTCGCCGTCGATGTTGTAGCTGAACGCCCGCAGACCGACGCCGATCTGGTTGGCGGCGACGCCCGCCCGGCCGGGCGGGGTGACGGTGTCGATGAGGTCGGAGGCGAGGGCGGTGATGCGCGCGTCGCCGGGCTCGGCGACGATCGGGTCGGTGCGCGAACGCAGCACGGGGTCGCCGAAGAGTCGGATCTGCCGTTCGGTCATGCGCGTGTCTCGGCGGCGAGTCCGTCGACGACGAGCGCGGCGAGGGCGCGCGCCGATGCCCTCGTGAACGGTCGGAGGGCGTCGTAACGCACGACGGAGCCGGCGGCGAGCTCCGGGTCGTAGGGGATGCGCACCACGGCGCGCACGCGTGAGCGGAAGTGCTCTTCGATGTCGTGAAGCTTGTCGAGGTCGGTGCCCTGGGTGGACGCGTTGAGCGCCACGACGCCGTTGGCGACGAGGTCGGCGTACCCGTTCGCTTCCAACCAGGTGAGCGTCTCGGAGGCGAGCCGCGCCTCGTCGATGCTGCCCCCGGAGACCACGACGACCGCGTCGGCACGTTGCAGGGTGGCACGCATCACGGAGTGCACGACGCCGGTGCCGCAGTCGGTGACGATGACGCCGTAGTGCGGCGACACGACGTCGGCGACGACGTTGTAGCCGCCTTCGTCGAAAGCTTCCGCGAGCAGGGGGTCGGCGTCGGAGGCGGCGACGTCGAGGCCTGTGGCGTCACGCGACAGGTGGGTCGCCAGGTCGTCGGCCTCGGCGAGCTCCGGGGCGTGCAGCACGATGTCGCGCACCGTGGAGCGGGTCTGCTTGGTCACCCGGTCGGCGAGGGTGCCGCGGTCGGGGTTGGCGTCGACGGCGAGCACGCGGTCGGTGCGCACGTCGGCCAGCGCCATGCCGAGCAGGGTCGTGATCGTCGTCTTGCCGACGCCGCCCTTGCGGCTCAGAACGGGGACGAAGCGCGGGCCGTCGGTGAAGCGGCGGGCGATGCGGGCGTCGAGCTCCTTGCGCGCGCGCACGGGGGCCGAGTCGCCGAGGTTGACGAGGCGCAGCGTCGCCGCGTAGACGAGCTCCTGCACGGTGCCTTCGGGCGCGGGGCGCTTCCCGGGCGCGACCGGCCGAGCGGCTCGCACGGCGCGCGCCGACTTGACCTCGACGGCGGACGCTTCCGGGTGCTCCGGCAGCGGCACGATCGCCGCCGGCCCCTCGGGCACTCCATCGGGCTCGGACACCTCGAGCACCGGGGTGCTGATCGCGATCGACATCGTCGCGGGCGCGTCCTCGGAGGGTGAGGCGGTGACGGCGAGAGCGTCGATCGTCACGACGTCCTCCGCCGGCGGCGCCTCGTGTACGGGCTCCGGCAGCTGCAGGTCGACCGTCAGACTCGGCGGCAGTGCCGTCGCGAGATCGTCGTCAGGTTCGTTGCGCATCCCTCTATTCGACCACGATCAGGAGGTCTCCGGCTTCCACCTGCTGCGTGGTGCGGATCGCGAGGCGCTTCACGGTGCCGCCGACGGGCGTCGTGATGGCGGCCTCCATCTTCATCGCCTCGATCGACGCGATCGGCTGACCGGCCTCGACCGTCTCGCCTTCGGCCACTTTGAGCGTCACGACACCCGAGAACGGGGCGGCGACCTGACCGGCGATTCCCGGGTCGGCCTTCTCCGCCGAGACCGTGTCGACCTCGATCGAACGGTCGCGCACGAGGATCGGCCGGAGCTGACCGTTGATCGTCGTCATGACGCTGCGCATGCCCTGCTCATCGGGCTCTCCGATCGCCTCGAGGCTCAGCAGGAGGTCGACACCCGGTTCGAGGGTGACGAAACGCTCGACGCCCGGTCGCAGCCCGTACAGGTAGTCGATCGTCGGCACCCCGGACAGGTCGCCGTACTGCTCGCGCACCTGCTCGAACGCCTGGGTCGGTGCGGCGAACAGCAGACGGTTGAGCGCGGCGCGGCGTTCGAGCGGTTCGCCGTCGAGCGCGGCCTGGTCATCGGGCGTGATCGGCGTGATGCCGACCTTCACGTCCCGCCCCTTGAGCACCTTCGAGCGGAACGGCTCCGGCCACCCGCCCGGGAGGTCGCCGAGTTCCCCCGCCATGAAGCCGACGACCGAATCGGGGATGTCGTACTTGCCGGGGTTCTGCTCGAAGTCGTCGGGGTCGACGTTGCCGGCGGCGAGCTGCAGCGCGAGGTCGCCGACGACCTTCGACGACGGGGTGACCTTGGGGATGCGGCCCAGGATGCGGTCGGCCGCCGCGTAGTAGTCCTCGATCTTCTCGAAGTGGTCGGCGAGGCCGAGAGCGATCGCCTGCTGCCGCAAGTTGGAGAGCTGACCGCCCGGGATCTCGTGGTGGTACACGCGGCCCGTCGGGCCGGGCAGCCCCGACTCGAACGGCTTGTACGCGCGCCGCACGGCCTCCCAATACGGCTCGAGGTCGCTCACGGCGTCGAGCGACAGCCCGGTGTCACGGTCGGTGTGCGCCGTCGCCGCGACGAGCGCGGAGAGGCTCGGCTGTGACGTGGTGCCGGCCATCGGGGCCGAGGCGGCATCCACGGCATCCGCTCCCGCCCGCGAGGCGGCCAGCAGCGTCGCGAGCTGCCCGCCCGCGGTGTCGTGCGTGTGCACGTGCACGGGGAGGTCGAAGTTGTCGCGCAGGGCGCCGACGAGCTTCTCGGCGGCACCCGCCCGCAGGAGGCCTGCCATGTCCTTGATCGCGAGCACGTGGGCGCCACGCTGCACGATCTGCTCCGCGAGCTTCAGGTAGTAGTCGAGCGTGTAGAGCTTCTCGTCCGGATTCAGCAGGTCGCCCGTGTAGCAGAGCGCGACCTCCGCGACAGCGGTACCGGTCGCGAGCACGGCGTCGATCGCGGGCGTCATCTGGTCGACGTCGTTGAGCGCGTCGAAGATGCGGAAGATGTCGACGCCGGTCGCGGCCGCCTCTCGCACGAACGCGTCGGTCACCTCGGTCGGGTACGGCGTGTAGCCGACCGTGTTGCGCCCGCGCAGCAGCATCTGGAGGGCCACGTTCGGCAGCGCCTCGCGCATCGCCGCCAGCCGCTCCCACGGGTCTTCGCCGAGGAACCTCAGCGCGACGTCGTAGGTCGCTCCGCCCCACGCCTCGACGCTCAGCAGGCCGGGCGTGAGCCGGGCCACGTGCGGCAGTACCGCGACGAGGTCCTTCGTGCGCACGCGCGTCGCGAGGAGCGACTGGTGGGCGTCACGGAACGTCGTGTCGGTCACCGCGAGAGCGGTCTGCGCGCGGAGAGCCTTCGCGAAGCCCTCCGGCCCGAGCTCGAGCAGCCGCTGGCGCGAGCCTGCGGGCGCCGCCGACTCGAGCTCGACGGTCGGGAGCTTGAGCGCCGGGTCGATCGTGCCCGCGCCGTCGCCGTTCGGCTGGTTGACGGTGACGTCGGCGAGCCAGGACAGGATCTTCGAGCCGCGGTCGCGCGACTCACGGCCGCGCACGAGCCACGGCCGCTCCTCGATGAACGACGTCGCGACGTCACCGGCGATGAAGTCGGGGTCGTCGAGCACCGCCTGAAGGAACGGGATGTTCGTGGTGACCCCGCGCAGGCGGAACTCGGCCAGCCCGCGGCGCGCGCGGCGCACGGCCGACGCGAAGTCGCGACCGCGGCAGGTCATCTTGACGAGCATGGAGTCGAAGTGCGGCGACACCTGGGCGCCCGCGGCGACCGTGCCGCCGTCGAGCCGCACCCCCGCGCCACCCGGGGAGCGATAGGTCGTGATCTTGCCCGTGTCGGGCCGGAAACCCGACGCCGGGTCCTCGGTCGTGATGCGGCACTGCAGCGCGGCTCCGTGCAACTCGACCGTGTCCTGCGACAGACCGAGGTCGGCGAGCGACTCCCCCGCCGCGATCCGCATCTGCGACTGCACCAGGTCGACGTCGGTGACCTCCTCGGTCACGGTGTGCTCGACCTGGATGCGCGGGTTCATCTCGATGAAGACGTGCTGGCCGGCACGCTCCCCCGCCGTGTCGAGCAGGAACTCGACCGTGCCGGCGTTGACGTAGCCGATGCTCTTCGCGAAGGCGACGGCATCCCGGAACATGGCCTGCCGGATCGTGTCGTCGAGGTTCGGCGCCGGCGCGATCTCGACGACCTTCTGGTGGCGACGCTGCACGGAGCAGTCGCGCTCGAACAGGTGGATCGTCTCCCCCGACGCATCGGCGAGGATCTGCACCTCGATGTGCCGCGGCCGCACGACCGCCTGCTCGATGAACATCGTCGGATCGCCGAACGCGCTGTCGGCCTCACGCATCGCGGCCTCGAGCGCCTCGCGCAGCTCCTCGCGCTTGTCGACGCGCCGCATGCCGCGGCCACCGCCGCCCGCCACCGCCTTCGCGAACACCGGGAAGCCGATCTCGTCGGCACCGGCCAGGAGCGCGTCGATGTCGGTCGTCGCCGGCGTCGACTTGAGCACCGGCACGCCCGCCGAGATCGCGTGCTCCTTCGCGGTGACCTTGTTGCCGGCCATCTCGAGCACGTGCTGACCCGGACCGATGAACGTGATGCCGTTCGCCGCCGCGGCCGCGGCGAGGTCGGGGTTCTCGGACAGGAAGCCGTAGCCGGGATAGATCGCGTCGGCACCGGACTCCTTCGCGACCCGGATGATCTCCGAGACGTCGAGATACGCGCGGACCGGGTGGCCCTCCTCACCGATGAGGTAGGCCTCGTCGGCCTTCAGCCGATGCAGCGAGTTGCGGTCTTCGACCGGGTAGACGGCGACGGTCTTCGCGCCGAGCTCGTACGCGGCACGGAAGGCGCGGATGGCGATCTCACCGCGGTTGGCCACCAGGATTTTTGTGAACACGTGCGTGGGCCTCTCGAAAGTCGTGGTGGCGGACCTTTCTTTCAGAGTAGTGAAGATAGGCTCCCTACTCGTGCACGTGCTCAGCGTCAGCTCTCTGAAGGGTGGGGTAGGGAAGACCACTGTGACGCTGGGGCTCGCGTCCGCGGCGTTCGCGAAGGGTCTCTCGACGCTCGTCGTCGATCTCGACCCCCAGTCCGATGTCTCGACAGGCATGGACATCGACGTCGCAGGACACCTCAACGTGGCCGACGTGCTGGCCTCGCCCAAGGAGAAGATCGTCCGCGCGGCGATCGCGAAGAGCGGCTGGACCAAGGGCCGCCAGGGCGTCGTCGACGTGCTCATCGGCTCGCCGTCCGCCATCAACTTCGACGGGCCGCACCCCAGCATCCGCGACATCTGGAAGCTCGAAGAGGCTCTCGCCCACGTCGAGCGGGACTACGAGCTCGTGCTCATCGACTGCGCGCCGTCGCTCAACGCCCTCCCCCGCACCGCGTGGGCGGCCTCCGACCGTGTCGGCGTCGTCACCGAGCCGGGACTCTTCTCCGTCGCCGCC